>CALKMT010000201.1 GCA_938091715.1 uncultured Litorivicinus sp. | reverse complement strand
GAGGCCCGCCCCAGTGCACCTGCACAGTCCATTCGCCGACCCGCCAACGCTGACCGCGAAAACAGGCGCGGCCCGTCGTTCGGTCCGGCTCGCCGGTCAACACATGATCAATTGGAATGCGGGCCTGAAGGCCCAAAAATCCCCCAGCATGGTCCGCATCGCCGTGACTCAAGAGGACCTTGTCGAGCCGCCGGACCCCCTGGGCACGCAGCGCCGGCAAGAGCTCCCAACCGATTGCCCCCAATTGACCCGGTTGAGCCGGGGCCGTATCGATCAACCAGTGCTGGCCAGCATGACTGAACCGCATGGCCTGCCCCGCTCCGACCGAGTACAACCACAACCCTTGTGGCACCGGCTGACCTAGCCACCACAAGGTCACACAATGGCTCAACCACGCCACCGGCCACAACAGCCCGACCGCCGTCACTGCCAAAGCGAATCCCTGAGCCTTGGACAAGCCGTAACTCGGCACCCAATCCAAGTACGCCAACAAGCCGCCGGCGAATGCATTCCAAGCAGGCCAATGCTCAAAAACCAGGCCCCAGATGAGCGCAGGGGCACCCATCAGGCTGAGTCCAGTCACCCAGATTGCATTGCTAAGGGGGGCAAGAACGCCACCGCCCAGACCAAACAGCACCCCCGAGGCTGACAACCCCAGCAGCACCGCCACTGCCCGGCGCAGCGGATGCACTCGACACCGGGTAGCGACCAGAATCCAGCCCACCGCGCCAAACGACAAACCGGTCCCGCTTTGACTGCCTGCTGCCGGCCAGATTAGCAAGCACAGAGCAAAGACGGCACAAAACAGTGACCAACGGTCCATTCGCAAGGTCTGGCGATTCCACAACCAGCCCAAAAACCCCAGCGTCGCCCTGGCGATCGGCAGCTTGGCCGGTAAGACCCACCACAGCGCAATGACGCCCAGAGGGACCAGCCAGTTGACGCGGATTCGCCCTCCCAACAATCGCCCCGCCGATGGCAACAGCCACGCGATTAGAGCCGCGGCCATGCCCAGGTGCAGACCGGAGGGCGAAAACAGGTGACCCAGCCCAGAATTTTCCAACGCAGCCTGACGGGTTTGCCCCCAGTCCGGCGCCGTCCCCAGCAACATTCCCTGCCCAAGCCAACGACCCGCCTGCGAGGCATTGTCCAGCGACATCGCCCAGCGATCCCGAATGACATAGTTCAACGGCGCCTGGCTCTGAAGTTTGACCGTCCCCCGCTGAACGCGAGCTTTGCCGACCCAGCCCTTGCCCATGCGATACAGCATCATGTCCCAGCTGCCGGGCGTGGTGTAAAAGCTCGACAGCTTGAGCGGAAGTTGCCAGGTTTGGCCCAACAACGGTTGCCATTGCTGTTCGGACCAAGCCAGTTGAATTTTTCCCGGGTACGGGCCGTCTAGCAGTTCGGCCTCACCGTATCCCTGGCCTCGCTGATAGCGCGCAGACAATAGCTGCACCGACGCATCGACCCGATCCGTGAAGCCCTCGGGCCATTGACTGCGCGCCAGGTCCGTCAAACGCGCCAGTTGCAGCACAAACAGCATCAGCAACACCACATAGCGCCGCCCCAAACGGCCCAGCATCAAACCCAAACACACGGCGGCCATCAGCACCAGATTAGCCATTGGTGGCAAAAAACTGGGTAAGAGGAGGCTAAACACAAGACCTGTCATAAACATCTGGGTAGACTGCCTGCCTCGCTCGGGCTGACGGCCGACACAACGACAACGACGTCACAGAAACACGCACAGGATTGCCATGCCTAGGAAGATGATGCGAAAGCTGATTCCACATCCGACCCAGCTGAAAGGGTCTTGGATGGGGCGAGTCATGGGCGACTTATTCAAAGACCCCTATCTGTTTCACCTCAACCGACGTTCGGTGTCACTGGGGGTGATGATCGGTTTGTTCTGGGCGTTCACCCCGATTCCAACGCAAATGATTCCTGCTGCTCTGACTGCATGGGTGATCCGCGCCAACCTGCCGATCGCTGTGGCGCTGGTCTGGATCAGCAACCCCATCACGATGCCGCCCATCTTGTTTGGGTGTTACTTGCTGGGGGCTTGGGTGCTGGATGTACCTGTTATGCCGCCCGCCGAGGGGGCCAGCATTGAATGGTTCAAGGGCCAACTGATGACTATCTGGCAGCCCCTGCTGCTGGGCAGTTTACTGATCAGCGTGGTCAGCGCCGTCAGTGGCTACGTTGCGATGCGTCTGTGGTGGATCGCCCAGGTCAAGGCGAGCTGGAAGCTACGCCAGCTTCGACGAGTCCGCCATCCTGAAGAGTGAGCACACGGTCCGTGGTACGCGCCAGATTAGCGTCGTGAGTCACCAACACCAAGGCCAATTCAGCCTCGCGCACCAATTGATCCAACAGCTGCTGAATCCCATCCGCGGTCTCGCTATCTAGGTTACCCGTTGGCTCGTCCATTAAGACCACCGGCGGTGCCGGCGCCAAGGCACGGGCAATGGCTACCCGCTGACGCTCACCCCCAGACAACATGGCTGGCACGTGGTGAGCACGCGCCGCCAATCCCACGCGATCTAGCCAATCCAGGGCAATGCCCTGACTGTCTGTCACGGAATGACCGCTTAAGCGTAACGCCAAGGTGACGTTTTCCAGGGCCGTGAACTCGGCCAGCAGATGATGAAACTGGAACACCATGCCCAGACGGCCGGCCCGCCAGTGATCCCGAGCACTGGCCCCACGGGGATACGCCTGGCTACACAGGGCGACCTGCCCTTGGGTGGGCAAGCTGAGCCCGGCCAACAGGTTTAACAATGTTGTTTTCCCGCTGCCTGAGCGGCCCACGATGGCCACTTGCTCCCCCGCGCTGAGGGAAAAGTCCAATTCACGGAACAAGGTTAAACCGGTATCGGAATCGCCAAAGGTTTGGCTTAGCGCTTGGGCGCGCAGTACTTCAATGGCCACCGGACAGGACCTCTGCTGGTTGGGTACGCGAGGCTCGCCACGCCGGGTACAGCGTCGACAACAAACATAGGGCAAAGGAGCCGCCAACAATCAGTGTGATGTCCGAGGCCCGGGGTTCGCTGGGCAAATACGAAATGAAATACGCGTCTGCGTTAAACAACACAAAACCAAAGGTGGCTTCCAAGAACGCCAATATCTCGGGTACGTTAAACGCCACCAGCAAGCCCAAGAACGAGCCCGCCACGACGCCGACCACACCGATCATCACACCCTGCACAACAAAGGTGAGCAGCACCTCGCCCGGGCCCATGCCCATCACCCGCAACACCGCAATATCCGGGCGTTTTGCATTTACGGTCATGACCAAGGTGGCGACGATATTAAAGGCGGCCACGGCGACAATCATGGCCAGCAACAAACCAATCAAGGTTTTTTCCAGGGCAATGGCCTGAAATAAATTACCGTGGGTGCGGGTCCAATCCCGTGGGCGATAGTCCCCCGCCGCCAGCTTGGCTAAGGATGAGGGGGCGCTAAACAAATCGTCAAAGCGCACACGAATGCCGTCGACGCGGCCCTTTTGCCGCTTGAGGACCGCCGCATCCTGCCAGTGCACATAGCCCAGTGTCGCATCCAATTCTGCGCCGACCTCGAACACACCGACCAGGGTCAGACGCTTTAAGCGAGGTCGCACGCCGGCCAGGGTCAGACTGGCCTCGGGGATCATCAAGGTCACCGGGTCGCCTAGCGTGAGCCCCATTTGGCGAGCCAGAATCGCGCCCAGCACCACACCAAATTCCCCCGGCGCTAAGTTGTCTAACTCCCCGCGAATCATGTGGCCGGGCAGAATCGAGACGTCCGGCTCAAGGGTCGGATCAATGCCGTAATACAACAAGGGGCGAACCTGTCCGGCCTGGGTCAACATGCCCTGGCCCTCGGTCCAAGGCGCTACCCCCGAAACCCCAGCGCTGTTGCGCAGATCCGGCAATCGCTCGGACCAGTCTTGGATCGGCGCATCGGCGTACAAAACACCGTGGGGCACCATGCCCAGAATTCGAGTGCGCAGCTCACGGTCAAATCCATTCATCACGCTTAACACGACGATCAACACCGCCACCCCAAGCACCAAACCGATCATCGAGACGGCCGAGATAAAGCTGACAAAGGACTCGCCTTTGCGGGCACGGGTGTAGCGGATACCGATAGCGATGGGGAGCGAAAATTGCATGCACGCATTCAACCACAGTCCAAGCCATCCCCCAAGGACCAAGGGCAAGCTGACAATCTACTGCTATCTTTTGTGCATGACAGAAGACCGTAGACATTATTTTCGTATGCCCGAGCGGGTCGCCATGGAGATCAAAGCCCTCGACCCGACCCGCGCTCAGGACCCGGCATCCCCCCTGGCTGACGAGGGCACGCAACGCTTTCGTTTGCTGAGCGAGCTGGAAGCCATGCAAGCCGAAAGTCAGACCATGCTGGCCAGCCTGACCCGTCGTGATCCCGAGTTGTCGCGTTATCTGCGCCTGATGGATCGAAAGATGCGCTTGGTCGCCGAGGCCTGCGTGGACCATGACGAGGTGCCGCTGCCAGAGCAGGAAACCGAAGTCAGTTTAAGTGCTGGCGGGGTGTCCTTTATCAGCCATCGGGAGCTAAAACCTGGGGATTACCTATCGATTCGATTGTTGTTGCTGCCCGAGCGCGCCGGTTTGTTATTAAAAAGCCGCATCCTGCGATGCACGTCCATAGATCAACACTGGCAGGTCCGCTGCGAATTCCTGCACGTCAACGAGGCCGACCGTGCAGTGATTACGCGACATCTGTTGCAAACCGAACAGCGCGTGCGCGCTTTGGAGTCCAGCGAATGAAATTTTGGATACTGGGCCTGGCGTTAGCACTGCCCGCGACGGCGGATACCCTACGAGTGCCGCTGGGCCAACAAGGCGATCCTGACCTACAAACACCGACCCGTGGCAGCAGCATGTCCCAGGTCGCCGTCCAGTTAGGTCAGCCGAATCGAATCGACAAAGCGGTCGGTGATCCGCCCATTGCCACTTGGCATTACCCCGAATTCCGCGTCTACTTCGAGTATGACAAGGTTATCCATAGCGTTAAGCGCCCTACTGCTGATCGCGCTACCCAGCAGCGCAACTGAGACACAACCTCTTCGCCTGATCAGTCTGACCCCGGCCATCAGCGAGACGTTAATCGAGATGGGCATGGCCGAGCAGATCGTCGGGCGAGACCAAGCCAGCGATTTGCGCGACGTTCCCATCGTTGCCGACTATCAACGGGTTAATCTCGAGGCCATCCTGCGGCTAAAGCCCACCCACGTCATCGCCTGGCAAGACTCGCTGCCGGCCTCACTGGCCCGCCAACTAAATGCCTTTGGCATCACGCTGCTGATCTCCAACACGCGCTCGCTAGAGGATTGGATTAATTCAACCCGTCAAATTGAACAGGCCCTGGGACCAACAAACCCTGTGGCCGCAAAATGGCAGGCTGGGTTTGATCAACTACGAACCCGCTTTGCCGACTCAGATCCGGTTCCGACGGTCTGGGTGATCTGGCCCAAACCCCTCATGGTGGTGGGCGGTCAAGGTTTTCAGTCGGAACTGCTGGCGCTGTGCGGCGCCAAGAACCCCTTTGGCACTGTCGGTCAGGTCGCCCCAGCCGTGGATCCGGAGCAATTGATCCGAGCGCAACCCGCGCTGATCGTAGGGTCGCCCGAGGCCCGCACCCAAATCGCCGAGTGGCCAACCTTGGCCGGACGGGCCTATTGGAGCCCAGACAACGACCATCTATCGCGCCCCGGCCCCGCGCTGCTAGGGGCCACCGAAACCCTGTGCGAACAGATCGACAATCGTCGTAACAATCTTTGATTCGACCTGACCCTCAGGTATATTCCCGCCCGCTTGGGTGATCGATTGACGTCGATGTAACAGGGAATTCGGTTTAAGTCCGAAGCTGCCCCCGCAACGGTAAGTTCTCAGCACAATTTTGCGCGACCGACACAGCCACTGTCCGACAGGATGGGAAGGCGTCGCAAGCTCCAAAGGATGGGATGAGAACGAGCCCGGAGACCTACCTCAGCATCAATTAACCCAACTGAACGGGTGGTTCAGTCAATGGAGTTCAACATGAAGAAATTCCTCGTTACGGCCTGCTTGGCTGTGGCCTCAACGTCCGTTGTGGCCGAAATTGATCCGATTGTGATTATTGGCAACGGCTACTCAACCCCACTCAAAAATACGGTCCAGTCGATTCGAGTCATCACCGCGGATGACATTAAAGCGTCCGGCGCAAGCTCGGTGGCTCAAGCCCTATCCACCATTGCCGGTATTACGTATTACGACTCCCAGGGCAATGGAAGCTCTCCGAGTATCGCAGTCCGAGGGTTTGGTAATGACAGCGCTCAAAACATGAAAATCACCGTGGATGGCGTGGCGACAGACTTTGCGACTAAAGAGGGTGGCCAACTAAGCCATTTTGACTTGAGCCAGATCGCCCAAATCGAAATTTTGTATGGCAGCGGTGGCGTTCTGTATGGCGATGGCGCGACAGCCGGCGTCATCAACATCGTGACTCAGCAAGGAGACCGAGACTTTCAGCAAGTATCACTAAAAGCCGGAAGTTTCGGCTACGGTGAGTTGGGTGTTTCAGGGCAAACCGACGGACTGAGTTACTCGATGTCCCAATCGACCCGAGATGGTTTTCGTGAGCATACCGAGGTCGATATGCAACGGGTGAACCTGTCGCTGGCGTTGGACGGCGAGAAGGTTTCGTCCGTCACACGCGTGCATGGACAGCGGCAAGACCGGGCCACCCAAGGAACAGCATCTGCCGCCGCGATCGAACAAAATCGTCGCTCGGGCGGTGCCAAGGATTTGTACGAATTCGAACGATTTGGCGTCATTCAAACCTTCGATCTACACCACAGGTCTGGATTGACCCAGTTGACCTTGGCTCATCAAACCAGCGACCAATTGGTGACCGGCCCGTCAGCGAACGATTACAACACCGAAAAGCATGATATCCGACTCAGCCATCGAATAGAGCAAGGCTCCGCCTCGATCACGCTAGGTGTAGAGAAAGTCGAAAACGATTTGTCTTCAGCGTGGACGAATGGATCCGACAGCACGACCGCGGGATTTTCTCGCGCCACCTGGTTCAACGGCGATACGACATGGGTGATCGGCGGACGCGGCGAGAAAACAACTCGCGATCAATCAGTCCAGCGCAGGTTTAACAACACAGCCTTTGAGGTCGGTGTCAGCCGTGTCATCTCTTCAAGCCTGACGTTGAAAGGTCGCCTGGATTCAAACTTTCGCTTGCCGACGCTGGACGAAAGCCCCGAATCACTAAAGCCACAAACCGGCCATTCTGCTGAGCTGTCTGCGGTATATGTCTCCGAAGGCGCAAGTGTGGACCTAAGCCTGTTTAGAATTCGTAACACGGATGAAATTTCCTATCGCTACAACTCTGGCTTCGGTGGCTACTTCGAATCGTTTAACTTGGATCGAAGTGTGCGCCGCGGAATGGCTGTGAACAGTCAGTTCAAACTGAGTCCAGGTCTCAAGTTGATGGCTGGGGCCGAGTTATTGGACGCCAAATACAGCGATGGCGGGAATGTCGACAAACGCATCCCGATGGTACCCGAGGTAACCGGCACGCTTGGCGTTATCCTGGGAAAATCCTGGGTTATCCAAGGCCGTTATGAATCGTCCAAACCCATCTTTGATGACTACTTGAACCTGAGTCCCAAACTGCCCAGCAACACCCAAATCGACGTGACCCACACGACGGCGATCGCGGAAAACACGACCTTGGTTCTGCGGACCAACAACCTATTTGACCGAGAGACCTACGCCTATGGTGTTCGCTCGGGCTCAGCCGAATACTACATTCCGAACGAAGGCCGAACCTTTGAGGTCGGCCTAACCCACCGCTTCTAACCCGCCAACCACCGGCCATCTCGCTCGACGAAGGGATGGCCGTACAACTGATCGAGTTTAGGCTCGGTCAGTTGCTCGACAGCCGTCCCCCAGCTCCACTGGGATTCCCCCAGCAACAACACCTGATCGGCCAGCTGCGCCGCCCAATCGGGATCGTGCGCAACCAGCAATACCGCCCCGCCATTGGCGCACTGCTCGCGGATCAAACCAGGCAGCGTGGACCAGATATGACCTGGGTCTAGATGCTCTGCAGGCTCATCCAACAACCACAGTTTGCTTTGCTGAGCGACCAAGGTGGCCAAGCGCACCCGTTGCCATTCGCCCCCGGACAATTGCTGCACCGACGAGTCAGCCAAATGCACCACATCCAATCGCTCAAGGGCGCCCTGGATGATGGCATCGTCGTTTTTACTTGGCTGGGCGTGCCAGTCAATCCAAGGGGCGCGCCCTGACATCAGGTGCTGGCGAACGCTCATGGGATACACCCGGGGCTCTTCCTGGGCCAGATAACCGCGGGTCTGGGCCGCGGGCCGGGACAAATTTAAGACCTGCCGATCCCAGTGGGCGTGACCAGAAAACGGATTCAAGCCGGCCAGGGACTTCATCAGCCAACTTTTTCCCGCGCCGTTGCGGCCCAGGACCACCCCAACTTGGCCCGGCATCAAGCTACCATCCAGCGGATTGGGCTGGGCTGGCAGTGTGGTCAAGAAATCCTTAACGCGCAGCATAGGTTCGGCCCAACAATGCCAACAGCGCAGGGATGCCGACCAGGGCCATAATGATCCCCGCGGGCAACTGAGCCGGCGCAATGACCACCCGACCCAACCAGTCAGCCCACAGCAACAAACCCCCGCCACCCACTGCACACAACCTAATCCAGCGGCCATGACCCGCCATGGGATCAGCAAATCGCACCAGATGCGGGACCACCAGGCCGACAAAGCCAATGGGACCTGCAATGGCCACGGCGATGGCCGTCAAAACCGACACCAGACCCAGCAAAATCATTTGCCAACGCCGAGTATCCAAGCCGAGGGTGGCCACCGCCTCGCCTCCCCGGGTCATCAGGTCCAACAGGCGCCCGAAACGGATGAGCCCCGCCAGCACCAAAAGCCAAATGGGGATCGAATACAGCGGCACGCCGGCACCAGAAAAATCCCCCATCAACCACACCAAGGACAGTTGAGTCGACAAAGGATCGGACAGCGTGATCAGCAGGCTACCCAGGGCACCTGCCGCGGCACTGATCAACACGCCGGTTAATAGAATTCGAATGGGGTCGGCCCGGCCCGCGCGGGTCAGGGCAAACAGCAATATCAGTGAAGCCAGGGCACCGAGAAATGCCCAGACCGAACGCTCAACGCCGGTATAACCCAGTAATCCACCAGCCAATACCGCCACCGATGCGCCACCGGACAGTCCCAGGATATAGGGCTCGGCAAGGGGATTGCGCAGTTGGGCCTGCATCAACAGGCCGCACACCGCCAACAGACTGCCGACCAAGGCAGCCGCAAGCGCCCGCGGCGCACGGAGTTCTTGAACAATCTGCCAATCCAGGTCGGATGCTGGCCAGGCCACTCCAAAAATTGACAGCCACAGGCCCAGCAGCAAGAAGGCGCCAAGGACTGCCCAGGGGTTCATGCCTAGCCGCGCGCCTGCGACATCTGAGCCGCCTTTAAGGTATTGGTCAGCAAACAGGCAATGGTCATCGGCCCGACACCGCCCGGTACGGGCGTGACCGCACCGGCCACCTCGACCGCATCCCGGGCCACATCACCGCCCAACTTGCCATCGTCCCATCGATTAATGCCGACGGCGATCACCGTAGCACCGGGCTTAATCCAATCTTTTTCAACCATGAATGGGCGACCCACCGCGGCCACTAGGATGTCCGCCGAGCGGCAAACATCCGCCAGATTTGCCGTGCGCGAGTGCGCCATAACCACGGTCGCGTTCATTTTTTGAAGCAACGCACTGATAGGCTTACCCACAATGTTCGAGCGGCCCAACACCACAGCGGTCAGGCCACTAAGGTCCGATCCTAAGACGTCCGCGATCAGATAACTGCATCCCAAAGGGGTGCAAGGCACCAAGGCATCGGCGCCGGTCCACAAGGCACCCACATTGACCGGGTGAAAGCCGTCAACATCTTTGGCGGGATCAATTCGATCCAAAATCGCGTCGCTATTCATGCCCGCAGGCAAGGGTAGCTGCACCAAGATTCCATGCACGCTGTCATCGGCGTTCAGACGGTCGATCAAGGCCTCTAATTCGGATTGCGAGGTGGTGTCGGGCAAGCGATGCTCAAAGCTATTCATCCCAGCTTCTTGGGTCTGGCGGACTTTGCTGCCGACGTAGACCTGGCTGGCCGGATCCTGTCCAATCAACACCACGGCCAGGCCCGGTGTCACGCCTGACTGATCAATAAACTTGGCCACTTCGCCTTTAAGTTGAGTGCGCAATCCTTGCGCGAAAGCTTTCCCGTCAATGGTCTTCGCTGACATGCGTTAACGTCCTAATTGATTAAGTTCTATCGCAGGGCAACGGTCCATGACCACGGCCAAACCTGCACGTTCTGCTCGTTCTGCGACGGCTTCATCAATGATTTCTAATTGGCCCCAAATTCCCTTGGCGCCAACGGATAGACTTTGTTCTAAAAGTGCCGGCAAGTGTTCAACCCCGCGAAAGACATCAACCCAATCGATCGACCCGACATTGTCCGCTACCGCTTGTAAGTCGGCATAGACCGTCCGTTCGAACAGCGGACCGGGTGCCAAGGAGGGATTGACCAGGCTGACATTCAACCCCGCCTGGATCATGCGCTCAGCAACCCGGTAGCTCGCTCGATGAGGCTTCCATGAGACGCCGACCACCGCCACGTGCTGACCCGGCGCCAGAAGCTTGCGAATCAGCGCGGGCTCATTCATCAGGTACGCGGCAGGGTCACGCCCGTTTGCCCCTGATACTTGCCGCCCCGATCTTTGTACGTGGTTTCGCAGCGCTCGTCGGACTGGAAAAACAGCATCTGCGCGACGCCTTCTCCGGCATAGATCTTGGCCGGCAAGGTCGTGGTGTTGCTGAATTCCAACGTCACGTGACCTTCCCACTCGGGCTCTAGCGGCGTGACGTTCACGATAATCCCGCAGCGTGCGTAGGTGCTTTTGCCCAAACAGACCGTCAAAACGTCCTCGGGAATGCGGAAATACTCGACCGTACGGGCCAGCGCAAAGCTGTTCGGAGGAATGATGCAGTATTCGCCTTTGACGTCGACAAAGCTTTTTTCGTCAAACGCCTTGGGGTCTACGGTCGCGCTATGAATATTGGTAAACACCTTGAATTCATCCGCACAGCGTACGTCGTATCCGTAACTCGACGTGCCGTAACTGATCAGTTTTTCATCGCCTTTGTAACGGACTTGGCCAGATTCAAAGGGTTCGATCATGCCGTGGTCTTGCGACATTTGACGGATCCAGCGATCCGATTTAATGGTCATAGATTAATCGTCCGTTACTACAAGTTTGGGGCCACTGGCGCCCTGAGCCGTGCGTTTGGCCAGCATGGCACCGACCTGGCGCGCGATGTCCCGATACAATCGGGCGTGCTCGCCATCGGGCTCACTGACCACCGTGGGACGTCCGCCATCTGCACGCTCGCGGATGGCCAGCGACAAGGGCATTTGGCCCAACAATTCGGTTTGGTATTCCGAGGCAATCGACTCGCCGCCGCCGGTGCCAAATAAGGCTTCGGAGTGTCCGCACTTGGAGCAAATATGGATCGACATGTTTTCGACCACACCCAGCACCGGCACCTCGACCTTGCGGAACATCTCGATCCCCTTGCGCGCATCTAACAGCGCAATGTCCTGCGGAGTCGTGACAATAACCGCCCCGGATAGCGGCGCCTTTTGCGACAAGGTCAACTGCGCGTCGCCCGTCCCCGGGGGCATATCGACCAGCAAATAGTCCAGCTCGTCCCAACGGGTTTGCATCAGCAATTGTTGCACCGCACCGGCCACCATTGGACCACGCCAGGCCATCGGGGTGCTTTCGTCGGCCAGCAAGCCCATAGAATTCAGTTGCAATCCCTGGGCAATCACCGGCTCGAAAAATTTTCCATCGATGGATTTGGGGCGCGTGCCCGGCGCCACGCCCAACATCATCGGCTGGGATGGGCCATACACATCGGCGTCCATCACACCCACACGGGCACCCTCGGCGGCCAAGGCCAAGGCCAGATTCGAGCAGGTGGTGCTTTTGCCCACACCGCCCTTGCCACTGGCCACCGCGATGACGTGCTTAACCCCCGGAATCAGGGTCTTGTCGCCGGTTTGGGCAGGGGCTTGCACTTCATGTTTGACGCGAATCCGAGCCTTGGAAACGCCGGGCAACTTGCCCAGTTCTGGCTCTAGGTTGTGCGCTAAACCGCTAACCAATCCATACACTGGATAGGGGAAAACGAGACGAACCGTTAGCAATCGATCACTCAAATCGACGCCATTTAGGTACTCACTGATCGACGCATCCAGATAAGGATCGTCGTATTCGGCTAAAATTCGGGTCACTGCACCCAGCAGATCGTCGGTCATGCCTTCCTCCTCGTGGCGCGGCAGATTATCATGTTGCGCCTCTGGTCGCGATACGCGACGCCGGATCAATGAAAGGACATTCCATGCCAACACCCCAACGCGACATCTTGGTCACCAGCGCACTGCCATACGCGAACGGCCAAATCCATCTGGGGCATTTGCTGGAGTACATCCAGACCGATATTTGGGTGCGTTTCCAAAAGAGTCGCGGCCATCAATGCAGCTTTGTTTGCGCGTCCGACGCCCACGGCACGGCGATCATGCTCAAGGCTCAAAACGAGGGCATCACCCCCGAAGCGCTGATCGAGCAGGTTAAGGCTGAACACGAGCGAGACTTTGCGGCCTTTGGCGTTGAATTTGATCACTTTCACTCGACCCACAGTGAAGAAAACCGCGTACTTAGCGAGCTGATTTACACCCGATGCCGCGACAATGGCGCCATTAAACGTACCGTCATCCAGCAACTGTTTGATACCGAAAAAGGCCTGTTCCTGGCGGATCGCTACGTCAAAGGCGAATGCCCCAAATGCGGGGCCGCGGATCAATACGGCGACAACTGCGAAAGCTGCAGCGCCACCTACGAGGCGTACGAGTTAATAAACCCCATTTCAACGCTGTCGGGATCGGCGCCGGTCCTCAAAGACAGCGAGCACCTGTTCTTTGATCTGCCGCAATTCCAGGAATTCCTGCAGGACTGGACCACCTCAGGGCGCCTGCAACCCCAGGTCGCCAACAAGCTGGCCGAGTGGTTGGACAGCGGCCTGATGCCCTGGGATATCAGTCGCGACGCCCCCTATTTTGGCTTTGAAATCCCTGACGCGCCGGGCAAGTTTTTCTACGTTTGGCTGGACGCTCCGATCGGGTATCTGGCCAGCTTTAAGGCGCATTGCGACGCCACCGGACTGGACTTTGACCACTACTGGAAGCCTGACAGCACCGCCGAGGTGTATCACTTTATCGGCAAGGACATTGTCAACTTCCACTGTCTGTTTTGGCCCAGCATGCTGAGCTGCGCCGATTTCCGCACCCCCAGCGCGGTCAACGTACACGGCTTTGTCACCGTCAACGGCGCCAAGATGAGCAAAAGCCGAGGCACCTTTATCCAAGCCTCCACTTATTTGAATCACCTAAACCCCGAATACTTGCGCTATTACTACGCCAGCAAGCTGAACAGCCGAGTCGAGGACACGGATTTAAACCTGGAAGACTTCGTCCAAAAGGTGAACAGCGATCTGGTAGGCAAGGTAGTCAACATCGCCAGCCGCAGTGCCGGCTTTATTAACAAGCGATTTGATGGCCAACTGGGCAACGTCGACGCCAACCCCGAGTTAAGCCAGCGCTTTGCCGACGCCGCTGATTCAATTGCAGATCTGTACGAACGCCGCGAGTTCAGCGCTGCGCTGCGCGAGATCATGGGACTGGCCGATGCGGCCAACGCCTGGATTGCTGACGTTCAACCCTGGGTGATTGCCAAGCAAGAGGGCCAAGACGCCAAATTGCAGGCGACCTGCGCCACGGCACTGAACCTGTTCCGAACACTGATGGTCTATCTGCAACCTGTGGTGCCGACCTTGGCTGGTGAATCGGCCGAATTCTTGCGAGTGCCTGAGCTGTCCTGGAACGACAGCCAACAGCGCTTGGAAAACCACCAAATTGGAGCCTTCAAACCGCTGTTGCAGCGCGTTGATAGCAAGAACGTCGACGCCATGATTGACGAGGGCAAGACACCGGAGGCTGCGCCCGCAGAAGTAGAGCCTACGCCTGCGACGCCAGAATGCACCATCGAGGACTTTGCCAAAATCGACATGCGCGTGGCTCGCATTGACGACTGCGAATACGTCCAGGGCGCCAAGAAACTGCTCAAACTGACCCTGGACGATGGCAGCGGCACACCGCGCACGGTGTTCAGTGGCATCCGCTCGGTGTATCAGCCCGAGGACCTGAAGGGCCGTTTGTGCATCGCGCTGGTCAACCTAAAACCTAGGCAAATGAAATTCGGTTTGTCCGAGGGCATGGTATTGGCCGCCGGTGAAGGGGATTCCATCCATCTGCTGGACATCAACAGCGACGCTCAACCCGGCGCACGGGTCAGCTAATTCGGTCCCTTACAGGATCGCTCATCGACGCCTGCGGGCGTTGATTTTATTGACCTGTGATACCATATCCAGCGAGTTATTAGAGGGGATTTTGCTGGGTCAGCCCGCAAAATCCCCCACCGCCGGATGACGCTGCGGTAACGACGATCAAACACTAACGCAGGAAGTGTTCAAGCTTTGACAGAGTGGATTTGGATCTTGGTAGGCACCGTGCTGGTCAACAACTTCGTGTTGGTCCAGTTTCTGGGCCTGTGTCCTTTTATGGGCGTCTCGACCAAAATCGATTCGGCCATTGGAATGAGCCTGGCCACGACCTTTGTGTTAACGCTGTCCAGCGCCGTGGCCTATCTGATTTACACCTTTTTGTTGGCGCCGCTTGAAATCGAGTTTCTGCGCACGATTTCGTTCATTTTAGGCATCGCCGTAGCCGTCCAATTCACGGAAATGTTGGTGCGCAAAACCAGCCCCCTGCTGTACAAGGTGCTGGGCATTTTTCTGCCGTTGATCACCACGAACTGCGCGGTACTCGGGGTCGCCCTGTTGAATCTGGGCAAGGCACATACCTTCTTTGAGTCTCTGTGGTACGGATTTGGCGCGGCCTTAGGCTTTTCCTTGGTCCTGGTTTTGTTCGCTTCGTTGCGCGAGCGGTTGGCCCGGGCGGATGTGCCCGAACCGTTTCAAGGCCCGGCGATTGGCATGATCAGCGCCGGCATTATGGCGCTTGCCTTTATGGGATTTGGGGGCATCGGCGCGCCATGACCCTGATCTATGCGGTGCTGGCCGCTCTGTTATTGACTCTGCTTGGGGGCGCCCTGCTGGCCTGGGCCGTCGAGCGGTTTCGCGTCGAGGGCAATCCACTGGTCGACACCATCGACGAGGTCCTGCCCCAAACCCAGTGTGGACAATGCGGCTACCCTGGGTGCCGGCCCTATGCCGAGGCCATTGCCGGTGGGGACTCGATCAACAAGTGCCCACCCGGGGGCCAGGACACCATTAACGCCCTGGCCGAGTTGCTCGACGTCGAGGCCCCGACGCTGGATGCCGAACATGGCGAGGAAAAACCTGCCATGGTGGCCATTATCCGCGAAGATGAGTGCATCGGCTGCACCAAGTGCATTCAGGCCTGCCCTGTGGATGCCATTTTAGGGGCCGCCAAACAGATGCACACCGTCATCGAAAGCGAATGCACCGGCTGCGACTTGTGCCTGGAGCCCTGCCCCGTGGATTGCATTGACATGGTGGAGTTGCAGCAACGCCCGCTTTGGCCCAACCCTCAACTGATTGCCACCGATCGACGCCCAGCGTCCCAGGTGGCCCGATGATACAGCCCACACCCTATGCCCTGGCCGGTGGTATTCACCCAGACGAGCAAAAAGATCTGTCCAACGCTGTGGTGCCCCGGGCCATTCCCCTGCCCCCGGTGTTGCGCTTTCCGCTGGTCATAGGGCAATCCGAATTACAGCCCTGGGTGGCCGATGGCGAAAAAGTACTGGCCGGCCAGTGCATTGCCCGGGGCAGCGGCCCCCAGGCCCAAGCGTGGCATGCGCCGACCTCGGGACTCATTCGGACCGGTGCAACCGTCAGTGCGACCGACGCCTTGGCAGTTCCCGTGGACTGTCTAGAGCTGATCCCCGACGAGGTCGATCGCTGGGCCGAGGCCGAAGCACCCTTGTCACTTGAGAGTGATGCCAGTGCGCTGTTGGATCGCATCCATTGGGCCGGCATTTCCGGAATGGGCGGCGCTGGGTTCCCTACCCATGCCAAGCTGGCCCTGGCCAACTCAGCCCAAACCCTGATTATCAACATTGCCGAGTGCGAGCCGTACATCAGCTGCGACGACGTCATCACCCGCTACGACTCGCAACGCATCCTGGAAGGCGCGGCAGTGGTCATGAAGGTGCTCGGGGCTAACCAGCTGTGGATTGGCATCGAGGACAATAAACCCGAAGCCGCCCAGGCCATGGAGCAGGCGCTGACAGCCCGCCCTGAGCTGAATGGCCAAATTTGGGTGTGCCCGACCAAGTACCCCAGCGGCGGCGAGAAACAGCTGATTCAACTGATCACCGGCCAGGAAATTCCCGCCGGCGAGCATCCGCCTGCACTGGGTTACCACATGCATAACCCTGCCACCCTGGTCGCCGTTGCCGATGCGGTATTTTCCGGACGGCCCCTGACCCAGCGACTGGTCACCCTGACCGGTCAGGGCATTGACGATCCGGGCAACCGTTGGATCCCGCTGGGCACTCCGATTGACTGGTGTATTGAACAAGCCGATCGGCGGGCGGATCTGGACCGAATCATCATGGGCGGACCGATGATGGGCTTTGAAGTCATGGACGCTCAGGCCGGTGTGCTGAAAACCACCAATTGCCTGTTGGCCACGACCCAAAGCGAGTTGCCGACGGCGCCTGCCGAGCAACCCTGCATTCGCTGTGGCGAATGTGCCGTGGCCTGCCCAGTGGCTTTGCAGCCCCAGGGATTATTTTGGCAGATCCAGGGCAACGATCCTGAGCGCGCCCAGTCCGAAGGGCTGATGGACTGCATCGAATGCGGTGCCTGTGCCTATGTGTGTCCCAGCCACATTCCACTGGTCAGTTACTACCGTCACGGCAAAGCAGTTTTGCGTCAGCGCCAAGAGGATCTGGTCAAATCTGATCGTGCTCGAGCCCGCTTTGAATCCCGCCAGGCCCGGATCGAAGCC
>CALKMT010000200.1 GCA_938091715.1 uncultured Litorivicinus sp. | reverse complement strand
ATTGGGCTTCAAAGTGGCGGCGACCCGTGGCACCGCGCAGGCGATGCAGGCTGCCGGACTTGAGGTGGAAGTCGTCAACAAGGTCTTGGAAGGCCGCCCACACATTGTCGACATGCTGAAGTCCGACCAGATTCAGTTTGTCGTGAACACCACCGAGGGTCGCCAGGCGATCAATGACTCGGCCCAGATTCGTCGTGCGGCGCTGGCCAACAAGGTGTGTTACACCACCACGTTGTCTGGCGGTGAAGCCCTGATGGGTGGCCTGCAATTTGGCGAGCAACGTGAGGTGCGCAGCCTACAAAGCCTGTACGCCCGGAGCGCCAAGTGAAGGTCCTGATTCCCGGTATCATGGGGCGGATGGGCAAGGTGCTCAGTGAAGCCTGTGATCAGCACGAGAAATTGTCGCTAGCCGGCGGCACGGCTCGTCCCGGCTCTGGCTTTATAGGTCAAGACGCCGGTGCCCTGATTCTGGGCCGCTCCATCGGTGCACCGATTGCCGAGCATCTGGACGCATTTGAAGCCAGCGGATGCGGCTTAATTGACTTCACCACGCCGCAACTGTTGTCGGCCAATTTGGGTTGGTGCGTGACGCATCAGGTTCCCATGGTGATCGGAACCACCGGCCTGAGCGAAGCTGAGCGGCAACAAATCGATCAGGCATCGGCGCATATTCCGATTGTATTCGCCCCGAATATGAGTGTCGGCGTGAACGTGATGCAGCGCTTGATCCGGTTGGCTGCGGAATTGGTAGGCGAGCATTCCGACATCGAAGTCATCGAGGCCCACCACCGACACAAAAAAGACGCGCCCTCGGGCACCGCAGTTCGTCTTGGGGAAGTGTTGGCGGACGCGATGGGCTGGGATTTGGACGACGTCGCTGTGTATGGCCGTGAGGGCATCACCGGCGAGCGCCCCCATCGTCAAATCGGCTTTGAAACCATCCGCGCCGGCGACGTGTTCGGCGATCACACGGTGTTGTTCGCAGCCGATGGCGAGCGGATTGAAATCACTCACAAGGCCTCCAGTCGCATGACCTTTGCCAAGGGCGCGGTTCGGGCCTTGGCCTGGTTACATGACAAGCCGGCTGGCCTGTACAGCATGGACGACGTTCTGGGCCTGTAACCGCGCGATCATTGGACTCTTGTCCGGGCAGCCACACAGATCTTGACTAGCCTATAACTCAGGTAGTTACGAGGTCGGTGAGGTAGTGATGTTGCGTTGGATAATGGCCCTGGTTGTGGGCTTTGTGTTTCCGGTGATGGCCGATGAGCTGTCGATTATCGACAGTCAAGGTGAGCGCCATTTGGTCAAGACCCACCTGCTTGCGCAGCAATTCCCTGCTGCCCCAGTGGTCACGGCTAATCCCTGGGCCCCCGAGGTCCATCAATACACAGGAATCAATATCGAGTCGCTGCTGGACCATTACGGTTTAGCAGACACCCGAGTGCGCTTGATTGCCTTGGATAATTACTCCGTGGTGCTAGAGCCGGGTGAGCTTGCGACTTTGCGTCAGCCCATTCTGGCGACGCAGAAGGACGGACGCCCTTTAACTCGCCGGGATTTCGGACCCACTTGGCTGATCGTTGATTTTGATCAGCACCCAGATCTGGACGTCGAACGAACCCGCAATTTGTCGGTTTGGCAACTTGCTGAAATTGCCCCGGAACAGTGAATAAAGTCGGCCTGTCGATTGCAGGCATGATGCTGGTATTGGGCATGGGGCTTGCGATGTGGACACACCATCTGATGCAGGAACGTTTGAGCGAGGAGCGCCGTTCAATGATGTCCGCGCGTAACTCAGAGCTGTATCAGGCGTCCATGAAATCCGAAGTCGAGGTTGCACGCCTGTCCACGCATTTGGCTGGCGCCCGGGCCGGGGATTGGGTCGAGGCTGACGAGATGGCCTTGGCGCTGGATGTGGTGTATTCGCGCCACTTCTTGCACAGCCGTGGCGCCATTTATCGGGACTTGCAGTCCCAAGATGAGTACTCCACGGCGGTCCATCAAATTGGTCGACAGTTGGATCAACTCGAAGCCTCAATGGACGCTCAAGATTGGGATGCTGCTTGGATCGCTCAAGGGGAAATTGCCGTGGCCATGAACGAGGTCACTCGGTTGTCCTTGCGAGCCGAACGCAACATCAAAGAGGCAGCAGCCCGGGAGTTGGAGCGCTTTCGCCAGCAATGTCAGACCCTGAATTTGTTGGCCTGGTTGATGATGGTCGGGGGCTGCTTGATTCTTGGGGTCGGCCGGACCGGGCGTGTTCGCACCAGCCACGAGAACGATTATGAGTTGGTTTAACCGACTGACGGTTCGGGTTTGCCTGATTTTGTTGGGCCTGCTTGGCGCGGTGACGGCCAGTTATTACAGCTTGGTTCAGCGTGCTTTGGACAATCAAGCGCCAGCGCTTGAACGGCATTTGGCCGATGCTCGAAATAAAACCGCAGCCGGCGAGACCGCGCGCTCGACCCTGGATGCCGCGCAAATCAGTGCCCAGGTGTTGCAGTCTGCCCTGGCCCGGGATGATCGGGTGCAATTGCAAAGCCTGGTCGAGGCCATCGGCTCGGATCACTGGATTCGCCAGGTCAGTCTGTATGACGACATGGGCCACTTGGTGGTCGAACATCGGGCCAGTCGTCTGGTGGATTACTCCTTGCAGGGCGAGGGGGATGTTGCCGCTTTGCGCCGTTCAAAAGTCCCCATCTACCGAATTGCGGCGGACAGCCGGAACGTTAGTGCCTGGGCCCCAATTTGGGGTGAGCAAGCCCCTTTGGCGACCTTGTTCATCAACCGGGTTGTACGCGAGCATGCCATCACGGCGGATACCTTAGAGAATCAAGTCCGTGAGGTCTGGGAGGACCTGTCCAGCTCGCTGATGGTCGGTTTGACCCGAGGTGCGGGCATCGCTCTATTAATTAACATCGCCGCTATTTTGTGGCTGTCCCGGGAAATTGGCCGCCCCTATGACCGCTTGGCGGCGGCCTTTAGTGGTCTGGGCAAAGGCCGCCGGGTCCGCCTGCGAACCAACGAGGGGCCTACCGAATCTCGCCGCCTGTCGGATCGCTTTAATTCCATGGCCAGTGATCTGGAACAGGCAAACCGGCAGGTGCGTGAAATTGCGTTTACCGACGCGGTGACATGCTTGCCTAATCGCGCGGCGGTGATGCAACGATTAACCGAGTTACTCGATTCCAAGGATCCCGCCGCCCTGTTGTTTGTTGACCTAGATGACTTTAAGCGCGTCAACGACGTGTTTGGTCATGATGTGGGCGACGAAACGCTGCGCTGTGTGGCCAGTCGGATCTGTGCCGAAGTGCGGTCAAAGGACGACAGTCGGCCCCAGGACATGGTGGCTCGATTGGGCGGTGACGAGTTCGTCGTTCTGTTAACCCCTCCGCCACCCGAGCGCGCCCTGAACAAAATATCCAACCGCATCATTCGTCGCGTGTCCCAAGTCATCGAGATCGAGAACCGGGATATCTACGTTGGCGCAAGCGTTGGAGTGGCAATCGCCTCAGATCGTGGCAGTGAGGCTGACGAGTTATTGCGCCACGCAGACATGGCCATGTATCAAGCCAAGAACGCGGGCAAAGGACAGGCCATTCAATTTGACAGCAACATGCAGGTCGACGCAGATCGCATGGGGGTCATCGAGCGGCATTTGCGCAATGCCATCGCGAAACGAGAGTTGCGAGTCGAGTATCAGCCAATATTAAACGCGGCTTATCAGGTGGCGGGCTACGAGGCCCTGGTTCGCTGGAACAATCCCATCTTGGGCGATGTGTCACCGGGTGAGTTTATTCCGGTCGCCGAGGCCTACGGCATGATCGGCGAGATTGATCTGTGGATCGCCAAGACCTCATTGCGGGCCTTGTCGGACTTTCATGTGGCCAGCGGCGCCACGCCGTTTTTGTCGTTGAACATGAGCGGCCAGCATTTCGTCAATGACGTTTTCACCATTGCCTTGCTGGAGTGTTTGGCGGCCAGTGGTTTTGACCCCCGTAAACTGCACGTTGAAATTACCGAGACCGCGCTGCTGCGAGACGAAGAAAAAGCCTTGGATATCGTAGAGCGCATCCGGGGGGGCGGTGTGCAGGTGTACTTAGACGATTTCGGCACTGGATTTTCTAGCCGGTCGCACCTGGCCAATTTCCAGTTGGATGGCATCAAGATCGATGTCAGCTTTGTGCGAGGGATTCCCCACGACGATGGCAAGACTAACCTGACTGCGGGCATTATCAGTTTGGCCCGCAGTTTGGACTTGCATGTGGTCGCCGAGGGTGTCGAGGAGCAGGTCCAGGCGGATTTTTTGAGCAGCTTGGGGTGCGATTATTTGCAAGGCTGGCGCTTTGGCAAAGCGGCCCCGTTACCCGCAGTGCGCGACGTAATCTCGGCCTAAGTCCTTGGGTTTTCTCAATTCATGACCACCTAACGGGTTCCCCCACAGATAGGTAGACGGTCATGTTCGGATTGTTCAAGAAAGACCCCAAGAAGCAGCTAGAAAAAGAATACGGCGCGCTCTTGGAGCAGGCCATGAAAGCCCAGCGCTCAGGCGATATTCGAGGGTATTCCGAGTTGTCCGAGAAAGCCGATCAGGTGTTTCAGAAGCTAAAGAGTCTGTGACGGGTAAATGGTAGGCCCAGCAGGGCTCGAACCTGCGACCAAGGGATTATGAGTCCCCTGCTCTAACCAACTGAGCTATGGGCCCGCATCAGGCGCTGAATAGTACACAAAACCATTCGTATTGGCATCAGGCTGACCTTGAGTCAGCCTGCAATCCAGACCAAAAAACCCGAGGCCGTTGACCGGCCCCGGGCTAGGTGGTGCAAGGAACAGGGTTAGTCGATCTGGTAGACCGCAACGGTTCCTGTCATTTCAAAAGCAATCGCAAGCATTGGCTTGCCGGTCGGGCTGTCCTTGGCGGCGATGAACTCAAGCCCCTCGGGGGAGTTGTGATTTGCACTGGGCATCATGTAGCTGACCAGGTGCGGGTCCGAGGGCAGGGTCACGTCATAGGCGAAAATCGCGTTGTTGCGCTCCATGCCAATAAAGGCATAGGTGCGATCGTTGATCGTGCCGATTGCCAGCGCCTCCGGCTCGGGGCCTTTGTCGTCTGAGCGTTCGTCCCGCTCGTCGGTGCCGCCGTTGGCATTGAATACCTCAGGTGAGCGGTTGGCGATCAGTTGCTCGAATGCGTTTCCACTGTCAAACACCAAAGTGCCGTCCTCGGACCAGATCGAGAACGAGCGTCCGCCATAGGCATAAATCAGGTCGTGATCCCCATCACCGTCGGTGTCGCCCAAGGTGGTGGTGGTCTTTAAGCGCCCCAGGTTTTCAGGCTTTTGAAGTTCAGCGGCATTGGGGAACATCGTGGGATCTAGGGCCAACTTGGCTACCCGAGTCTCTTCTGAGAAGCCGTCGTAGTCCTTGGCGTCGCCTTCGTTCGCCGTGACCAGATAGGTCGCTCCATTAACCTGATAGCTCGCCAGTGCATCGGGCTGATACATCATCAGCACCGGCCAGCGCTTTAGGTTGATGCCATCGTCCTTGTTGGACATGTCGTGGCTCATGCGCGAGACGTTTTTAACGCCCAGGCCGACGATGTTTCGCACGGTGGCACTGGCGATATCAATCATGGCGATGGCGTTGTTTTCTTGTAGCGTGGCATAGGCCGTCGCGCCATCCGCCGAAAACGTAACGTACTCAGGCTCAGCGTCCTGGGCGAACGTTTGTCCGGGCTTGACGATCCGGGCACCCACGGGGACGTCAAATCCGGCCAACGAAATCTGCGTGACAGTCGCATTGGCAGGTCCATCGGCCAAGTCGATCAGGGTGAATCCACCCTCGGGATCGACGCTGTAGTCATCGCTGGGCTCGCCTTCATTGGCAGTTAGCAGATAACGGCCATCGGGTGAGAATGCGACGTTGTCGGGCAGTGCACCGGTTTCATAGGTCCCCAGCAGCGTGCCGTTTAGATCAAACAATTTGACCATGCCGGCAGCGTTGGCGGCCTTGGCCTTGATAGAAGCGGCCACGCGGTCTGCGTGCACAGCGACGGCCGTCACGTCACCGCCGTCCAAATCAAACGGGGCCATCAGGCTGGGTGCAGTGGGGGTGGCCAGCGAAATGCGCTCAATGGATCCGGTCTCGGATGCGGTGACCATCAAACTCTTTGAGGCAGCGTGATAGCGAAGCATTTCAGCAAAGCCTTCGCCCTGGCCGATTTGGATTTCACCGATGGGTTTGATGTCCAGGGCGGCGGCTGAGGTGGCCAGCGCCAGGCCTGAGGCCAACAGGGTTAGCTTGCGAACGTTGCTCGATAACATGATCTACTCCACTGTAAAAAATTAATACAGTAGGCAGTGTTTGTGACGAGTCGTTGTCATTCCTGTGACGGTTTCGCGTTCGGGCGCGGAGCGGATTTTGATCAGATACCCGCGGCCGGTCGTATCGCTTGCAATGTGCCGGGCCGGCAATGGTAATTGCCTTGTTGGCGATTAAAGCCAATGGCTTGCAGGCTTTCAGCCTGGGCTAGGGTTTCGATTCCTTCGGCGATGGCCGTTTTACCCAGTGTTTTAATGAGGTGCGCTAACAGGCTTAACGACGGTTTGCGCCGAGGGTCATCCCAACGACTGCTTAGCGATCGGTCAATTTTGATCACGTCAAAGTCATAGTCCTGAATCGATGCGATGTCGATATT
>CALKMT010000199.1 GCA_938091715.1 uncultured Litorivicinus sp. | reverse complement strand
ATTGCAGGGTGACTATCAAGACCGTGCGGTCGAGATCGTGCACAACTGCCTGGCCCAGGGCGTAATGACCTTGGTGGCCGGGCCCAATGTGTTGCGCTTAGCGCCGGCCTTGAACACCGATCAGGACACCCTGATGCAGGGCTTGGCACGACTTGAGGCGGCACTGACACTCTAACCTGCGGAGCTGGGCTGCGATGGTGGTACTACAAACACGATTGACTGCCTTGGGCATTTTGGCGATGAGCCTCTTGGATGCGGTGTTTACGCTAAACGTGTTGACCCTGGGCGCCCGAGAAGCCAACCCCCTGATGGCGCATTTAATCGACATGGGGGTGGGCTGGTTTTTTGCCGGCAAACTGGCCCTGACCCTTGGGGGCGTGGTGCTCTTGATCCGGGCCAGTCAGGCCCCCAGCCATCGAGGCCCCTCGGCGTTAACTCTGTTACGCTTGTGTTTTTTCGGCTACGCCGCCCTAATGGCGTGGCATTTAATCTTGGTAGGACGCCTGTCGTGAGACTGTTATTCGCTTTAACTCTGGGTTTGTTGGTCAGCATCGGTGCCCAGGCCCGGGGACCGGCCATCAACGATGACGTGGCCGGCATTCGTCTAGGCGACGCCCGGGGCATCGAGGACACCATTAATCGTCGGGCCAAGCCTTGGCTTCGGGTGTTTTACGAGGACGACCGCGTGGTCGGGGTGATTTATCGCCAGCCCGGCTTATCCAACGAGGCGGTCAATCAACGGGCCTTTGTCGATCGTCTGTGCAACAAGTATGGCGAGAACAATTTTTGCAACGTGGCCCGTCGCGACATCAGCGATCCGGACACCAAGTGGGTCGGTTTTGCGTCGCTGTACACCGTCGAAGGCGGCTATTTGACCGCCCGGGTGCGCCG
This sequence comes from uncultured Litorivicinus sp., assembly GCA_938091715.1. Lineage (GTDB taxonomy): Bacteria > Pseudomonadota > Gammaproteobacteria > Pseudomonadales > Litorivicinaceae > Litorivicinus. The sequence goes on along the minus strand of CALKMT010000199.1, from coordinate 3,644 downwards.
CGAGGACACCTTTTCGTTCTTTCCCCGTTTGCTGATCGAAATCGAGCTGCGCGCCGAGGGTTACGAGTTACCCAAGTAACTGTGCATGCCGTCCAACAGCATCTGCACGGCGATCGAGATCAAAATCATGCCCATCAAGCGCTCGATGGCCTTTAGGCCCCGGGCGCCCAAAATCCGATACAAAAAGTTCGAACACAGCAAAATAGCCGCGCTGGCCGCCCACGCAGCCACCAGCGCAATCAGCCAGTCCACTTCACGATCCGGCTGAGATTCGGTCACCAGCACCAGGGTCGCCAACACCGAGGGTCCGGCGATCATGGGCACCGCCAGGGGCACCACCAAGGGCTCGCCTCCGTCTTCCTCGTCACCCATCACGCCACCCCGGGACGGGAAAATCATGCGGATCGCAATGATCATCAGCACCAAACCGCCACCGATTGAGACCGCCTCCCTAGACAGGCTAAGCGTCTTTAACAGCGCCGGGCCGGCAAACAAAAATGCCATCATGATCGCAAGTGCAATCACCAGTTCCCGGGCCAGCACAAACAGCCGGCGTTTTTCCGCGACGTTTTTTAACACCGACAAAAACACCGGAATGTTGCCCAAGGGGTCCATGATCAAAAACAACGTGATGGCGACAGCCCAAGTTTCCACGCAAACCTCTGTGTATCTGATAAAAAAAGGGCGCCAAAGGCGCCCAAAGTATTCGCTATGAAGAAGCATGATCAATTGGCGGGCATCTTGCAATCTGCATGTCGATCGCCCACTGATTTAGCCAAAAGTCTAACACGAATGCGGCGATGCACAATGCCTATTTTTGATCGTATAATCAGATAGACTCAATCCATGTTGCGCGCGTACTTATCCCCCCAGGCCGACCTGCTGGCCCAGGCCCTGATTCCCATACTTCAGGCGACTCAGCCCGCGCACCCCTTGGACATGCAAAACGTGGCGGTGGGCAACCCAGACTCGGGCCGTTGGCTGAAACATTTCCTGGCTCAACAGTTGCCAATCTGCGCCGGCATCGACACACCGCTGTTGTCCCGAGCCCTATGGTCCTTGGGCAATCAGGCCACCCAGTCTCCAGATACCCCAGACCCCCTGGGCGAGTCTGAACTGACCTGGGGCTTGTTCGATTATTTGCAGCAAGATTTGGATTGGAGTGCCAGCCCCGAGCTGTCCGCCGCCTGGCAAACCCGCCGGGCCAGCTGCCCGGATGACGAGAGTGCCCACTGGCTGTTGGCCCAAGAACTGGCAGGATTGTTTGATCGCTATCTGGTGTACCGCCCGGACTGGATCCTGAACTGGCAACAGGGCGAGCACGAGCATTGGCAGGGGGCGCTGTGGCATGGGTTGTGGAGTGCCCTGGGTCAGCCCGAGCATCGCGCCGCGCGATGGCAACAAGCATTACTGGCGCTCAAGGACTTTCGCACTGACACCCCGCTGATCGTGTTTAATCCAGGGCCGGTGCCCCAGCCGTTGCTGCAACAGGTCGCGGCCTTTGCCCAGCACAACGACGTCCTGTGGTTTCAATTCAGCCCCAGCGAGGAATTTCTGGGCGAATTGGAATCCCCCCGCCAGGCCAGCAGCGCAGGGCGACTGGCGGATCTGCCCTTTATTGGCTCGATGGTCGGCGGGCTAAAAGCGCAGCTTGAGTTTTTAACCGAGCACGCCGAAATGCAGGTATTAAGTCGCGAGATTTCCACGGAGTCTGCCCTGGGCCAACTGCAGCACTCAATCATCACTTTAAATGCGGTATCAGAGTTGACCCCGGATGACAGCCTGCAGATTGCCCGGGCACCCGGGGCCGTGCGCGAGGTCGAGGAGCTTAAGGAATGGTTGGCCCCGCGCCTGCAGTCCAAGGATCTGAACCCGCGGGACGTGCTGGTCCTGACCCCAGATGTCGAGCGCTTCGGCCCGCTGGTCAAGGCGGTCTTTGAGGACGCCGACACCGGGTATGTGCCGGTCGCTGTGCTTGACCGCATCGAGGGCGACGCCGACCCGAGCATGGCGGCCATGATTGGCCTGATCGAGGTAGTCTCCGATGCCAGCCGGGAAACCACCCTGGACTGGTTTGGCTTGGCCCCGGTGCGCGAACGTTACGGCTTTAGCGACGAAGACCTGGCGCAGTTTCGACACTGGGCCGAAACCGGCGGTTGGGTGCGAGGACTGACCGAGTCCCAGCCCATTCCCGGGCCGGCCCGTCACCACCTGCAGGCCTTGTTGGACCGGTTGATGTACAGCTGGGTGTTTGCCCAGGCCCCCGCCGGCTATGCCATCGAAAAACCCCTGCTGGCCAGTCAAGCGGACACCCTGGATCGGTTGTGTGCGGCCTTTCAGGATCTGCTGGCCCTAGCCGAGGCCTGCCACCACCCGGCCACGCGCCTGGATTGGTGGGCACGGCTACACCCCATTGCCTGCGACTGGATCACACCCGACAGCGCGCTGTCGGGCTGGTTGTCCGAGTGGAGCGAGCTGGCCTATGACCGGCCCCTGTCCTGGCGAATCCTGCGCAGCCACCTGCAAAGCTATGCCAAGCAAAGTGCTCATAACGCCCGTTTTGCCGCCGGACGGATGAACCTATGCACGCCGCTGCCGGCCCGGGGCTTGCCCTTTAAAGTTATCGCGCTGTTGGGCTTTGAGTCCGGGGCCTTTCCCCGTCCGGTTCAACGCTCGGATTTGGATTTGATGCACACCCATCCGCGCCCCGGCGATCGGCACGCCAACCTAGAAGATCGGGCACTGTTTTTAGAGTCGCTATTGAATGCTCAACAAGCCCTGTACCTGTCCTACGCCGGTGTCGATCCGGTTGAGGGAAACCATGTGCCGCCCTGTGTGCCGCTGGGCATGTTGCTGCAACACCTAGGCTTGGCCGAGCCGGACCCAGCCCCGATCAACCTGGCCAGTCACGCCCTGCGGACCCGTCCGCGCTTGGTCGATTCCAGGCGTCAGGCCCACGCCACCCCACACCCCTGGAGCTGGCAGGCCCAGGGTGAGCTGCCCGATTCCCCCGAGGCCCTGCGCATGGCCTTGGTCGAGCCCTTTCAAGCCCAGATCCAAGCCCTATTTGATACCGACCTAACCCTAGAGGAAGAACGATCCGAGCTGACTCCACTGGGCATCAGCGAGGATCAGGCCGGGCTTTGGGTGCACGGCCAACTGGATGCCAGCCAGCCCAATCGGTGGCTGGATTCACCCTATGCGGCACAGGGCGCAGGGGGAGTGGACTCGGCCCAACGCATCGATGCTCGGGTCGACACCCTGCGGGCCTGGCGGCACATCACGCCTCGGTTGGCGCCGATCGAAATCCACTGGTGCGGGTATACCCACCAGGTGCTGCCGGCGCATCAGGGCAAAGCCGTGACTCTGGCCTCCGGGAATCGCCCATCGGCCCGCGCCACCACCCAGGGGCTGTTGCGCCATTTGTGGTTGTGCGGACAGGGCCAGGGCGTGACCTCGTGGATTGTCGGCGCTCAAGAGTCGCTGGTTTTTGCGCCGCTGACCGCCGAACAGGCCCAGGGGCATTTCCAAGCCTGGATCGACCAATGGCAGATCCATCAGACCCAACGGCCGATTGCCTCGCTGGGCTGGGTGTCCTTGACCAACACCGGCGCCAAGGGCTCGACCCTGGTCGCCTCAAACAT
>CALKMT010000198.1 GCA_938091715.1 uncultured Litorivicinus sp. | reverse complement strand
GTGCTGGGTGGCGGGCCACCAGCGGGGATCGTCAAACAGGCGCATCCCGGCCAGGGAGCCAGGAAACCAGCCTAGGGCGCTGGCCAGCGTGCCCCCCAGGCCCAGGACCAACGGCCCCAGAAACGCCAGGGCGATGGTCAGGGCAATTACTGGGCGTAGCGTTTGGCCCAAGCGGCCTCCAGGGCGGCGGTCCAACTGGCATGGGGCTCGCTGCGGGTGTGTGCCAAGTCTTCGATTGGCAGGGCCCATTTGCCCAGATCAATTTGCTCGAAACGGGTCTTGTCTGCCGCGTCCAACTTAGCCAGATCCAAGACCGTCGGATCTCCCCAATAGGTCGGATCGGCCTTGCGTGCCTGGGCGATCGGGCTCATCAGAAAGTTAGCCACCACCATGGCGCCGGCTTTGGCCTGGGCGTTGTAGGGGATCGAGACAAAATGCGTGTTACCCACGGTGCCGCCCTCGAACACATAGGTGCGAACGGTATCTGCCAATTGCCCCTCGCGCACCGCGGCGCTGGCCTCGTTGGGGTTAAAGCTGATGGCGATATCGATCTCGCCATCGTCCAACAACTGGCGGGTTTCCTCGCCACTGGCCGGCCACACCTGGCCCTGACCGCGCAACATGGGATGCAACTGATCCAAGTACGCCCACAGGGGGGCAGTGACCGCGTCAAAATCGGCGCCCTGCACTGGCATCAGCAGTGATTCGGGGGAGTCTGTGACTTCGGACAGGATCTGCTTGATAAAGGTGGTGCCGTGAAACGCCGGGGGTGCGGGATAGGCAAATCGGCCACCGTTTTCCACATGGGCCAGCAAGGCCTGGGCGCTGCGTGGCGGGTTGGGAAGTTGTTCGCTGTCATGGAAGAACACCAATTGGGCACCGCCCCAGGGGGCTTCGAGGCCCTCGACTGGAACACTGAAGTCGTAGGCGATCGAGGGCTTGTCCGCGACCCACTGCGCGCTGGGCAGGTGGTTGGCGAAATCACCAAACAGCAACTCGCCCTGCTTTAAATTGGCAAAGTTCTCCCCGTTGATCCACATCAGATCGACGTTGCCGCCCTCGTCCTTGCCGACCGCCTTGGCGGACTCGATTTGGGTCACGATTTCAGCGATGTCACCAATTTTTACGTGCTCCAGTTGCACGCCGTACTCGGCCAGGACCTGCTCGCCGACCCAGTCCAGGTATTGGTTGATGCGATCCGATCCACCCCAGGCATTAAAGTAAACCGTCTGGCCCTGGGCCGATTCCAGCACCTGATCCCAGGGGCTGTTGGGTTGCACGGCATAGGCCGGCAAGGCGGCGGCCAGCGCGAGTGTCAGTAGCGTTCGTTTCATAGCAATGTCCTTTGGTTTCTTAGTGTCTGCGCCAGGCGTGGTATTTGGCGACCCACCCCAGCAGCTTTTCCGGTACGTGCGCGCGCTTCCATTCGCCCGCGGCATATTTGTTGGCCTCGACCATCGAGGGATAAGCATGGGTGGTGCCCAGTATCTTGTTCAAACCCAGCTTCCAGCGCTTGGCCATGACGAATTCTTGAATCAAATCCCCGGCATGTGCGCCGACCATGGTGACCCCCAGCAGGGTGTCCTTGCCGGGAACCGTCAGCACTTTGACAAAGCCATGGGCCTCACCGTCGGCGATTGCGCGATCCAAATCGTCGATGCCATAACGGGTCAGCTCGTAGGCAACGCCTTGGGCCTGGGCCTCGTCCTCGGACAACCCGACCCGGGCCACCTCGGGGTCGGTAAAGGTCACCCAACTGAGGGCACTCCAATCGACTTTGAATTTTTTGAAGCTGCCAAACAGGGCGTTGACCGCTGCATACCAGGCCATGTGCGCCGCCGCGTGAGTAAATTGGTACGGCCCGACCACGTCGCCGACGGCAAATACGTTGGGGTATTTAACCTGCAGGTATTCGTTGGCCTCCAGGGTGCCGTTGGCACGCACGGGCAAATCCAGCGCGGCCAGGGCCTCGGATTCGCTGTTGGCGCGACGCCCGACGGCGATCAGCACCTCGTCAAACTCAATCCGCTCGGTCTGTCCCTGACGGGTCGCGAACAGAACTTTTTGTTCGCCCTCCAGGGCAAAGCGTTCTGGCGTGGTATCGGTCAGCACCCGAATGCCCTCGCGCTCGAACCGGGCGGTGACCTCGGCGGACACGTCGGCATCTTCCCGGGGCATCAGGCGCGGTGACATATCGACCTGTGTGACCTGGGAACCCAGTCGTTGAAAGGCTTGGGCCAGCTCGCAACCGATCGGGCCACCGCCGATCACCAAAAACCGCCCCGGCCGCTCGCGCAGATCCCACAGGTTGTCACTGGTTCGATAACCCACCTGATCCAGGCCCGGAATCGGCGGCACAAAGGGACGGGCGCCGGTGGCGATGACCAAATTGCGGGCCGTCATGCGATGGCCGTTGACCTCGACCGTCCAGGGGTCGATGACTTGGGCCTGGCCAATCACCACGTTAACCCCGAGCTGGGAATAGCGCTGGATGCTGTCGTGGGGCTCGATGTCGGCGATTACGTGGTGAACCCGGTCCATAACCTGGGCGAAATCAATCTCGGGCTCGACCGAGGCAATACCGTATTTGCTGGCCTCGCGCAGGGTCTGAGCGGTGCGCGCCGACTTGATCAGGGCCTTGGAGGGGACACAGCCGGTATTCAAACAGTCGCCGCCCATGGCGTGCCGCTCGATCAGGGTGACCCGGGCTTTGACCGCCGCACCAATATAGGCGGTCACCAACCCGCCGGATCCGGCACCAATGACCAGCAGGTCGTTGTCAAAGGAACGGGGCCGGGTAAATCCTTGGTACACCTTGCGTGACTGCATCCACTCGACGCCTTTTTTGGCCACCAACGGGAACACTCCTAACAGCGCGAACGAGCCCAACAACGCAGGGCTTAACAACCCGCCCAGGGACTCAATTTGGGCCAGTTGAGTGCCGGCGTTCACGAACACCGCGGTACCCGGCAACATGCCCAGTTGGCTGACCCAATAAAAGGTCCGGGTCTTGATCGGCGTCAGGCCCATGACCAGGTTGATGACAAAGAACGGAAAGACCGGCACCAGGCGCAGGGTAAACAGGTAAAAGCCACCCTCGCGCTCGATCCCGTCGTTCAGCGCGGACAAATTCGATCCGAATCGTTGTATTACCCAATCCCGCAACAGCGTGCGGCTGATCAAAAAGGCCAGCGTGGCCCCGACCGAGCTGGCAAAACTGACGATTAATAGCCCCTGAGCCAAGCCAAACAGCGCGCCACCGGCCAGGGTCAGGATGACCGCACCGGGCAGGGACAAGGCCGCCACCAAGACATAGCCCAGAGCAAACAGCAGTGCGGCCTGAATGGGTTGGCCGGCGACCCAGTCGGCCAAATCCGCCTGTTGGGCCTTTAGGCTGTTCAGTGTCAGGTACTGGCTCAGATCCAGCCCAACAAACAGCGCAACCACAGCGACCGCCAGCGCGACAACGACGATTTTTTTTATCATACGAATTCCTTGATTACCGCTGTTGGAACAAAGCCTTGGGCTTTCGTTCCGCTGTGGTTACCCTTGGGCCACTGCCTAAGAGGACTAGACGTGACATTTTCGACCGATCGCCAAT
>CALKMT010000197.1 GCA_938091715.1 uncultured Litorivicinus sp. | reverse complement strand
CCTGGATTTGTCAACATGCACAACCACTGTGCCATGACACTGATGCGCGGGGTCGGCTCGGATTTGCCACTCATGCAGTGGCTAGAAGACGCCGTCTGGCCGATGGAAAACGCCCACGTCAGCCATGAGATGGTGGCCCTGGGCGCGAAATGGTCCATGGCCGAAATGCTCAGCACCGGCACCACGACGTTTTCGGATCAATACTTTTTCCCCGAGGCCGTGTCCGAAGTAGCCGTCGAGATGGGTATGCGATGCCAACTGGCGACCCCGATCATTGATTTTCCAACCGCCTGGGCGGCCACTCCCGCCGAGGGTTTTCAAAAAACGGTCACCCTGCACGATAAATACAAAGGCCACGACAAGGTCCACGTCGCCCTGGGCCCACACGCCCCTTACACCATCAGCGACGAGACCTTTAACCAGTGCCGCACACTGGCCGACCAGCTTGGCCTGCGTATCCAATGCCACGTGCAGGAAACCCAAGGCGAGGTCGAGGACGCGCTGCGTGAACACGGCGAACGCCCGATTCAACGCCTGGAACGCCTGGGGTTGTTAGGCCCGGATTTTCAGGCCGTCCATGTGGTCGCGCTGGATGATGCGGATATTGAGACGCTGGCCCGCTACAACGTCAGCGCCGTGACCTGCCCTGACTCGAACATGAAATTGGCCAGCGGTTTTGCCCGCACGCGCGACCTGTGGGCCGCGGGGGTCAACCTATGCGTGGGTACTGACGGTGCCGCCAGCAATAACGATCAGGACCTGTTGAGTGAAGCCCGCTGCGCCACCTTGGTGGCCAAGGGGGGCGCTTGCGACGCGACCGCCATGAATTTACAACAGACCTTGCAGATGATGACCTTAAATGGCGCTCGGGCCCTGGGGCTCGAGGCTGAAATCGGGTCACTAAGCGTCGGCAAACGCGCGGACATTGTCGCCATTGATCTGTCGGATCCCTTTATCAAGCCCCTGACCGATCCCTTGGCGGCTTTGTTCTATACCCAGCGGGGCAAAGTCGACCAAGTCTGGATTGATGGCACCCTCAAGGTCGAACAAGGCCGCATCGCCGGTTTGGACGTCAGCGCCTTGGCGGCCGAGGTGCAGGCACTCAGAACAAAGATGGAGCACGCATGAACGTCGATTCCGGTGAAATCAGCAAATTTAACCAACTCGCTCGAGACTTCTGGGACCCCACCGGCCCGATGTCTGCCCTGCACCGCATCAACCCCTTGCGCATTGATTGGATCGAGAGCCAGGTACCCGATCGCAACCTAAACGGATTGCGCGTTTTAGACATCGGATGTGGCGGCGGACTGGCGGCTGAGGCCATGGCCGGGCGCGGTGCCCAGGTAACCGGCGTCGACCAAGCCGAGAAACTGCTAATGGCCGCGCGTATCCATGCCGAGGACAGCGGCATCGATTTGACCTATGAGCAGGCTCAGGTAGAGGAATATTGCGCTGAGCATGCCGGTCAATTCGACCTGGTCACCTGCCTGGAAATGATCGAACACGTCCCCGACCCTGCAAGCATCGTTCAGGCCGCAGCCCTGGCGGTTAAACCCGGCGGCACCCTGGTCCTTAGCACCCTAAACCGCAGCCTGAAGGGCTTTGCTCTGGGTATCGTGGCCGCAGAATATCTGCTGCGCTGGGTCGAGCCCGGCACCCACCGTTGGGACAAATTCATCAAACCCAGCGAACTGGCGCAATGGATACGCGACAACCAACTGGCGCTATCCGCCAGCACCGGTGTCACCTACAACCCCTGGGTTCAAGCCTTTGCGCTGAACCCACAGGATCTGGACGTCAATTATTTAATGAGTGCAAGGAAGCCCCTATGAGCTGGCAAATCAACCACGGCGACTTCGTCGACCCAGCCCCGTTAACCGGTCAAACTCACCTGATCACCGGCGCCAACCGCGGCATTGGCTTGGCCCTGACCTGGGAGCTGGCCCGAGCGGGCGCCACCGTCCTGATGATGGGTCGGGACGAGACCGCGTTAGAGAAACTGTACGACGACATGGCCGCCGAGGGATTGCCCGAGCCTGTGATTATCCCTCTTGATTTAGAAACCTTGACCCAAGAGGCGGCCGAGGAACTGGCCGGCATGATCGAGAGTCACTTCGGCGGCCTGAACAGCCTGATCAACAACGCAGGCGTGTTGGGTCATCGCGCCCCCTTGTCTCAGATTCGCGACACCGATTACCAAAAAGTCATGCGGGTTAATTTGGATGCCTGTGTTTATTTGACCCAAGCCTTGTTGCCGCTGCTGGAACTACGGCCTCAGTCCACGCTGATCTATACCTCGAGCGGCGTTGGGATCAAAGCCCGCGCCTACTGGGGCACCTATGCCATCAGCAAGTTTGCCGTCGAGGGCCTGGCTCAACTGGTGCATGAGGAAACGGAAAACCTGTCAGATATGCGGGTGTTTTGTATTGATCCCGGTGCAAGCCGAACTGAAATGCGTGCCAGTGCCTATCCTGGGGAGGAGCGCGACAACAACCCGCCACCGGAAGCACTGATGCCCTTTTATCGCTATCTGCTATCCCCAGCCAGCCAAGCGGACCGGGGACAACGATTAAAGGCCCGCCTGGACCGATAAAGAGTTGGCACGACCGTTGCAGAGTACTAGCACCACGTCAATTTCATGACAGGAGCAGTGCAATGGGCGAACTGGCCAACTTAAACGCGAACCGCGATCCACAGCTTTACTTGTTGCAATCCTTGGACCCAGAGGCGTTATTAACCCGTCTGCTGGGTCTGTTGGATGGGTTCGTCGGCGCGGCCTTGCGAGCCTCAGACCTGCCCGGCTGGCAAGTCGGCCATCGCACCCAGACCCACCAACATCTAAGCGTTCGGTGGGACGGAGAGGACGTCGCTGAATTGATTCTGTATTCGGATCGAACCACCGCCACACCCGGCAATATTTTGCCCATCGCCGGCATGGCCATCGCCCACAGTGTTCGATTGGCCCGGGCCGAGCTGGCCGCCCACACCGACCCGTTAACTGGACTGGCCAATCGCAGGGCCTTGCAACCGCTGTTGTTGCGTTGCCAGCCACAGGCCGCGGTGATGCTGGATCTGGATCACTTCAAGCAGGTTAACGACCAGTTTGGACACGCCGCAGGGGATCAATTATTGACCCGAATCACCGACCGGCTGCAGCGTCACCTGCGTGCGGGGGATCAGGCATTCCGACTGGGCGGCGAAGAGTTTCTGGTTATTCTGCAGTCGGTGGAGCAGGACAACCTAGCCCGCGCCGCGGAACGCTTACGCCAGCGCCTGTGCGGCGCTATTTCGTTGCAGGGTGAGTGGATCCGTTTTAGCTGCAGTGCCGGTGCGGCTCAGGGAAGCGAAACCATCCAGGCACTGATTCAAAAGGCCGATCAATCGTTATATCGGGCCAAGCAAGCTGGCCGCGATCGGCTGATTACGTGCGACGCTTAGCGCCGCTGGCACGAATGCGCCCGGTGTTGACCTTTTTGCCAATGATGCGTTTTTCTTTGATGCGCTGATCAGGCGTCTTTTGTGGCACCTCTCGACGCTCGGCACCGACCAGATCAGACAGGTCATTGACTGCCCGCTGATCCAACTCTTCCCACCGCCCACTGCGCAAACGCTTGGGCAAGAAAATGCAGCCATAACGCACCCGACGAAGACGCGACACCATGACACCCTGAGATTCCCACAGCCGGCGGGCTTCGCGGTGGCGCCCTTCCATTAGCACGCAGTAATACCAGTGGTTAATGCCGTCTCCGTCCTCGACCGAACGCTGGATGTCCGTGAACTTTGCTGGGCCGTCCTCGAGTTCAACCCCGGCCTTTAAGCGGGTCAGCATTTCCTCGTTGACATGCCCTTTGACCCGCACCGCGTATTCCCGATCAACGCCCGATGACGGGTGCATCAACCGGTGAGCCAATTCACCGTCGGTGGTGAACAAGAGCAGACCCGCCGTGTTTACGTCCAAACGACCGACCATAATCCAGCGACCTTGGCCCGCCTCGGGTAAGCGATCGAACACCGTGGGACGTCCTTCCGGATCCGACGCGGTACACACTTCACCCTCGGGCTTGTGATACGCAATCACCCGGCGACCTTGGGTGAAGGCGGACTCTACCTTGACCTGTTTGCCGTCGACCCGGACGCTGTCAGTGCGGCCCAGCGAATCCCCCAGCTTGGCGATTTTTCCATTCACTTGCACACGATTCTCGGCGATCAACTTCTCGATCCCGCGGCGTGATCCTACGCCTGCGCGTGCCAGTACTTTATGAATTCGTTCCTTCATTGGACTCCGTGGCCGATAACAAATCGGCTAGACCATCTTCGATGGCGTTAATAGGGGGCAGCTGATCCAGGCTTTTCAGGCCAAAGTGATCCAAAAACTGTTTGGTTGTGGCGTACAGCGCGGGCCGGCCTGGAACTTCCTTGTGGCCGACCACCCGAACCCAGCTACGCTCTTCAAGGGTGCGCATAATGCCAGAACTCACACTAACACCGCGAATAGATTCGATATCCCCGCGTGTTACCGGTTGGCGATACGCAATCAAGGCCAGGGTTTCAACCAGCGCACGGGAATACTTGCGCGGGGGCTCTTGCCACAAGCGGGCCACCCAGGGCGCCGCCGATTCCGCGGTCACAAAACGCCACCCGCTGGCGGTCTCGAGCAGCTGAAAGCCCCGCCCTTGGCAACTATCATCGATCTCGGCCAATGCCTGCTTTAGCCGCTTGGGCGCCGGCCGTTCATGTTCCAGGAACAACTGGCCCAGGCGATCCACGGACATGGGTTCGTCCACCGCTAACAAAGCCGCCTCGAGTATTTGCCGCAACTGATGATCAGGCAGTGCCATCGCGCAATCCTATTTGTATCGGACCGTAAATCTGGGTTTGAACGATTTCCAGCAACCCTTCTTTGATCAACTCCAGCGTGGCCAAAAAGGTCACCACCACCCCGGCTCTGCTTTCGGCTTGGGACAGCAGGTCACTGAAGCTAACAAACTCGCCCGGCTGCAAACGCGCCAGTACATCGCCCATGCGCGCCCGTGTACTCAGTGGTTCGTATTTAACCTGGTGTGAATCGGTGAAGCTGGCTCGCCGCATGACGTCGGCCATGGCGGCCAGCAACTCGGACAGCGGCAAGTCCGTGACCGGACGGGGACCGGCTTCCGGGGCTTGGATTTGCGCTGCAAAAAAGTCCCGACCCAACTCGGGGCGCTGGCGAATGTGTTCGGCACCCTTTTGAATCTGCTCGTATTCTTGCAGGCGACGCAACAATTCGGTGCGTGGATCGTCGATTTCTTCGTCGTCGTCCGATGCCTGAACAGGCAGCAAGGCCCGGCTTTTGATCTCTGCTAGCAAGGCGGCCATGACCAAGTAATCCGCCGCCAGTTCCAGCTTGAGCAGGCGCATGGCATCGACGTACGCCACGTACTGCTCGGTCAGCCGCGCCACGTCGACCTTAAGGATGTCGATGTTCTGTCGACGAATCAGGTACAAAAGAAAATCCAGCGGCCCCTCGAAGGCATCCATGAACACCTCGAGGGCCTCGGGGGGAATATACAAATCCTCGGGCAGTTGCTCGACGGGCCGCCCGGCGATCTTGACGAGCGGCAGCTCGACCTGGGTTAGCTGCGCCAACTGATTCCCATGGCTTCCCGGACTTCCTCGAGGGTGGCCCGAGCGGCGTCCTGGGCCTTTTCACAGCCTTCGGCGATCACGCCTTTGACCAAGTCAGGATCATTTTCGTACTGCAGGCCCCGTTCGATGATCGGGGCTTGTTCGGCGATCATGGCGTCAATCACGGGCTTTTTGCAGTCCAGACACCCAATACCCGCGGACGTGCATCCGTCAACGACCCACTTCAGTCGATCGTCATCGCTGTACACCTTGTGCAGCTCAAATACCGGGCATTTGTTCGGATCACCGGTGTCGGTCAGTCGCACGCGATTGGTGTCGGTGGGCATCCGGCGTATTTTCTGATCGACGCTGTCCGGGGCCTCGCGCAACTCGATGAAGTTGCCGTAGCTCTTGGACATCTTTTGCCCGTCGATGCCCGGCATCTTGGCTTCCTCGGTCAACAGCGCCTGGGGCTCGGGCAAAATCACCTTGCCGGTTCCCTCGAGATAGCCAAACAAACGTTCGCGATCGGCCAGGCTGATGTTCTGCTGCTCTTTTAGCATCGCCCGCGCCGTTTCCAAGGCCTCACCGTCGCCGGTCTCCAGGTACGCTTTGCGCAAGGTGCGATACAACTTGGCGGGCTTTTTACCCATCTTGCCAATGGCCGCCTCGGCGAGTTGTTCAAAATCCGGTTCACGGCCGTACAGGTGGTTGAACCGTCGCGCGACCTCGCGAGTGATCTCGACGTGAGCCACCTGATCCGCACCCACCGGCACATGGCCAGCTCGATACATCAAAATATCGGCGCTCTGCAGCAGGGGGTAACCCAAGAATCCATAGGTCGCGAGGTCTTTCTCTTTGAGCTTTTCCTGTTGGTCCTTGTAGGTCGGCACCCGCTCGAGCCAACCCAGCGGCGTCATCATGGACAGCAGTAAGTGCAACTCGGCGTGCTCGGGCACCCGGGACTGAACGAACAAGGTGGCGCTGGAAGGATTGACCCCAGCGGCCAACCAGTCGACCACCATGTCAAAGGTCGCGTCCTTGATCACTCGAGGGTCTTCGTAGTGGGTGGTCAACGCGTGCCAGTCGGCGACAAAAAAGAAGCACTCGTACTCGTGCTGCAGGCGCGTCCAGTTCTTGAGGACGCCATGGTAGTGGCCTAGGTGAAGTCGTCCTGTCGGGCGCATTCCCGACAGCACTCGCTGATCTGTTTCAACCGCGCTCAATGCGTTGTCCTTATTCCGTTTGAAAAATACTGGGGTCGCCGGCGCCGGGGCGGACGATGACCGGGGTTTCGTCGGTTAGATCGACCACCGTGGTCGGCTCGAGCCCGCGGAATCCACCGTCGACGATCAGATCGACCGCGTGACCTAGGGTGCTCTCGATGTCCCAGGGATCGGTCATGGGCAAGGTATCCCCGGGCAGAATCAAAGAGCTGCTCATCAAGGGCTCGTTAAGCTCGGCCAACAGCGCTGACAGTACGTTGTCCTGGGGCACCCGAATGCCAATGGTTCGGCGTTTTGGATGCATCAACCGACGGGGCACCTCGCGGGACGCGTTCAAAATAAAGGTGTACGGCCCGGGGGTATGAGTCTTGAGCAGGCGGAACTCGACGTTGGTGATCCGGGCAAAGGTGGAAATCTCGGACAAGTCGCGGCACAAGAGGGTAAAGTTGTGCTTGTCATCAAGCCGGCGGATTTGACGAATTCGCTCGACGCCGGTTTTGTTTTCCAAGGCACAGACCAAGGCATACGCCGAATCGGTCGGCACAACCGCCACCTCGCCTTTGCGCAAACGTTCCGCCGCCTGTTTGATTAATCGGGCCTGAGGGTTGTCTGGATGGATATGAAAAAACTGACTCAAATTTACCTCGCCTGTCTGCATCCGTATGATGCCACAACCCACAACAATTCGGATGCCCCGTGAAGCTAATCCTAGACTTTTTCCCCGTCGTTCTGTTCTTTGCCGTGTACAAGTACACCGGCGACCTGATCACCGCCACCTTGTTTTTAATTCCGGCCACCGTGGTGCAGGTCGCCGTCGGGTACGTGATGAGCAAGAAAGTTGAGCCGATGCCACTGGTGACCCTGGCCTTGGTCGTGGTGCTGGGCGGCGCGACGGTGTACCTAAACGATCCCGTGTTCATTAAATGGAAACCGACCCTGGTCAACGGGCTGTTTGCTCTGGCGTTTCTGGCCAGTGAATTTGTCTTTGGTGGCAAAACCGTTGTGCAGCGACTGATGGGCTCGGCAGTCCAACTGAACGCGGCACAATGGCGCCTTCTCAATCGTGCCTG
Organism: uncultured Litorivicinus sp.; assembly: GCA_938091715.1. Lineage (GTDB taxonomy): Bacteria > Pseudomonadota > Gammaproteobacteria > Pseudomonadales > Litorivicinaceae > Litorivicinus. Next base: position 7,054 of record CALKMT010000197.1, on the reverse strand, counting down.
GATTGCTTTTTTCGTGGCCTCGGGGATCATAAACCTGTGGGTCGCCTACTCGTTCAGCGAGGACACCTGGGTGAACTTTAAATTATTTGGAATGCTGGGGCTGACCCTGGTGTTTGTTTTGCTACAAGGCCTGTGGATGGCACGGGTCGCTCAGTCATCAGATAAGGATAGCTAAATGCTCTATTCAATCGTCGGTACCGACCACCCCAACAGCCTTGAGGGACGCAAGTCCGCCCGTCCGGCTCACCTAGCCCGACTCGAAGCGCTAAAAGATGAAGGTCGTTTGGTCCTAGCCGGCCCCAATCCCGCCATCGACAGCGAGGACCCCGGCGAGATGGGGTTTACCGGCAGCGTGGTCATCGCGGAATTCGCAAGCCTAGACGAGGCGCAAGCCTGGGCCGATGCCGACCCCTATGTCGACGCCGGCGTGTATGCCAGTGTCAGTGTTAAACCCTACAAGAAGGTATTGCCGTGAAACGATGGAGCATTTTGCTAACGGTCCTGCTGGCCGGAACTGCGCTGGCTGAAAACCGCTGGATTACAGATCAGCTCGAAGTACCGGTGCGCAGTGGCGAAAGCAACGAATATCGCATTTTGCGCTTCTTGGATTCTGGCACCGAGGTCGAGGTCGTCTCGCGCAATTCCGATTCGGGCTACAGCTTGATTAAGGATGCCCGGGGCCGAGACGGTTATGTCTTGTCACGTTATTTAGAAACCGAGCCCACCGCTGCCAAACAGCTCGCCGCGGTGCGAGCTCAGATGGAACAGGTTATGGGTGACGCGCAAAACGGCGCGGCGCGCATCGCAGAGTTACGCCAACAGGCCGATACCCTGACCGACGAGCGCAATGCGGCGCGTCAAGAACTGGCTTCGGTCAGTGCCGAGCTGGCGGAAATTCGCCGCATTTCCCAAGATTCCGTGGCGATTTACGAGGCCAATCAAGGACTGCGCGAGCAGGTCGAATTGCTGGAGGAAGAGAGCTCTATTCTGCGGGCGGAAAACCTGACCCTGTCTGACGATCGGGATAAGACCTTTTTGATGATCGGCGCAGCCCTGATTTTTGCCGGCATCGTTTTGGGCCTGTTACTGCCCAACTTGAAACGCCGACGCCGCGTAGACACTTGGTAACCCCCCTATGGGAACCCGCTCGGTGGAATGCCAACCGAGTTGCGATTATCGGTGCCGGCTTGGCCGGCACCGCCACCGCCGAAGCACTGACCGACCTAGGCATTCAATGCACCCTGTTTGATCCAGCACCGGCCAGCGGCGCCAGCGGCAATGCTCAGGGGATGCTGTACGTGGCGCCTCAGGTTGATCCAACGCCGGCCTCTCGCTTTTGGCTGCAAGCCTATGAGTACGCCCTGGTCCAGTATCAACACTCACCTCACTTTCACCCGACCGGTTTATTGACCCTGGCCGAATCCGAACAGGATGCCGACCGACTGGCTAGGGTGCTGATCCAATTGAATAAGCCCGCCGAGCAGGTGCATTGGGTCAACGCTGAACAGGCCTCGCAATTGCTGGGGCGCGCCGTAACACAACCGGGTTTGAATTGGCCTCAATCGGGCTGGATGGCGGTCAAGGACCATGTATCCCGGCCCATGACATCGGTGAACCACCAAGCGGTTGCCGTGCACAGCCTGACGTTGGATTCGGACCAGGCCTGGGTTAACGGGCAGTCCTTTGATCTGGCGATCCTGTGCAATGCCTATGCAGCCAAGCGCTGGCTGCCGGATTACCTAAAGCCGCGCCCGGTGCGTGGTCAAATCAGTAGAATTCAGAATCAAGAGGCGAAACAAGCCGTGTGTGCCGAGGGGTACCTGACCCCGTCTGATGCCCAGGGCTATGCCAGCTTTGGTGCCAGCTTTGTGCCCAACGACGACCAGACCGATCTGCGCCCGGACGACGATGCCTTTAACCAATCCCTGATGCGTCAGCTATTTGGCCAGGCATTGCAGGGCCAAGCCGGTCAGTCCAGAGCCTCTATCCGCTGCGCATCACCCGATTATTTGCCCATGGTCGGCAGCCTGCCTGTGCACGGTTTGTGGGAGCAGGCCTTGGCCAAACTGCGGGTTGATGCCAAGTGGACCCCGTCCGAGCGGCCACACCAGTGGCAGCGTTTGATGGTCAACATTGGTCACGGCAGCCGCGGCCTGACCAGCACGCCCCTGGCCGCGGCCATGCTGGGGCAAGAGATAACCGGGCAAACCGCGCCCTGTGACGCGGACTTACTGACGCATCTGAGCCCGGCGCGCTTTCTAATCCGGGCTCTCAAGCGCGGACAGCGTTAAAAACCGAACCACTTGCGCTCTAACGAGCCCCGGCAGCCGGCCAATTGTTGATCGTAGGTTTGCGCATTCCGCCCCACCTTGCTAGCCACTTGCTGCAACCACCGCTTCTTTTTGTAGGTCCCACGTTTGTAGCCGGTCATTCCCTCGTGATAGGCGTAGTACAGGTGCTTGGCGTTGCGTCGAGAGATGCCGACACTGCGCGAACTGCGAGCGTTGTACCAACCGATAAAGTCCGCGGCATCGCGGAAATTATCACGGTCCGCGCCCCAGTTTGCCTCGGAGGCATACTCAGCCCAGGTGTCCTTCTTGGCCTGGGCATAGCCGTAGGCACTGCTGGCCCGGGGTCCGGGAATGACCCATAGGATCTTTTTGCGCGGTGGCTTGGCGTCGTGCACAAAGGACGACTCTTGGCGCATAAACGCCAAAATCGTGCCCTCGGAGATCCCATATTTTTCCGCCGCATCGGCAGTGGCGTCATACCAACCCCGTTTGGCTTTAAAGATATTGCAGGCATTGGTCTGATCCCTTGGCGGCGAGGTGTTCGCACACCCGGCCAAGACCAGCACCATTGATAGCGCGATTAACTTTCCCATTCGGATAACCTCTGCAATAAGCCCGCCTCGTCCAGGACCGGGACGCCCAGGGCCTCGGCCTTAGTCAGTTTGCTGCCCGCCCCGGGGCCGGCTACCAGGCAACTGGTTTTCTTGGACACGCTACCGGCCACCTTGGCCCCTAACGCACGTAACCGCTCCCCGGCTTGGTCTCGAGTCATGCTTTCGAGCCCACCACTTAACACCCAGGTTTGGCCGGCCAGTTGATCGCCCTGAGGCGCGGCCTCGGACCAGTGAATCCCTTGGGCCAACAAGTCTGACACCCAGGCTGCGTGCTCGGGCGCGCGAAAGAACCGATATATGTGTTCAGCCACCACCGGCCCCACATCCGTAACATCAAGCAACCGTTCGATGTCCGCAGTACGAATCGCATCCAGGGATCCAAGTTCCTGTGCCAAGGTCGAGGCGGTGGTCACGCCGACCTCGCGTATCCCTAACGCGAACAAGAATCGCGCCAGCGTCGTCTTTTTGCTGAGCTCAAGCGCGGCGATGACATTGGCCGCGCTCTTCTCGCCCATGCGCTCCATCGACAACAATTGATCCAGGGTTAGGCGGTACAGATCCGCCGGCCGGGTCACCCAGCCCTGCTCGACCAGCGCTTCGATTAGCTTGCCGCCGACACCGTCAACGTTCATGGCCCCTTTGCTGACAAAGTGGGTCAGGCTGGTCTGGCGTTGCGCCGCACACAACCAGCCCCCGGTACAACGATAGACCGCCTCGTCCGGCGCCCGTTCAACCGCACTGTCACACACCGGGCACTGGCTTGGCGCAGCCACGGGGGCCGATCGAGCTTGAGCCGGCAGGGATCGCACCACTTGAGGGATCACATCCCCGGCACGGCGGATCATGACCTGATCCCCAACTCGAGCATCCAAACGCTCAATCTCATCCATGTTGTGCAAGGTGGCGTTGGACACCGTCACACCGCCAACAAAAACCGGTTTTAAACGCGCCACCGGGGTGATCGCGCCGGTCCGGCCCACTTGAAAGTCGATGGCCTCAAGGGTGGTCACCGCCTCCTGGGCGGGAAATTTACGGGCGATGGCCCAACGTGGCGATTTAGCGACCTGGCCCAGCGCACGCTGATAGGCGAAGGGGTCCACCTTGTAGACGATGCCATCGATCTCGTACTCGAGCTGGTCTCGCTCGGCGACCAATGTCTGGTAGTAGGCCTCGGCCGCCTCAATGCCCTGCACGCACCGAACCCATGGGTTGACCGGCAAGCCCCATTGCTGAAACTGCGCCATGGCCTGGCTGTGCGCTTGGCAATCCCAGCCCTCGGACACCTGGCCCATGCCGTACACATACAGGGTTAGCGGGCGCGATGCCGTGATTTCCGGATCCAACTGACGCAAGCTGCCCGAGGCCGCGTTGCGGGGGTTCACAAAGGTCTTTTGTCCGGTCTCGGCCAGCCGCCGATTCATGGCATCGAATCCGGCCTTGGGCATAAAGACTTCGCCACGAATCTCGATGGAGCTTGGGCAGTCGCCTTTGAGCCGCCAGGGCAGGCTGCGCAGGGTTTTGGCGTTTTGGGTGATGTCCTCACCAATGTGCCCATCTCCCCGAGTGGCCGCCTGAACCAGGTGCCCGTCCTCGTAGCGCAGATTAATCGCCACGCCGTCCAGTTTAGGCTCGCAAGACAGCGTCAAGGACTCGATTTCCAATTGCTGGGACTGACGCTGATACCAAGCCGCTAAGTCCTCGGCATTAAAAGCATTGTCCAGACTAAGCATGCGGGTCTGGTGGGCCACTTTTTGGAATTTATCCAAGGCCTGAAAGCCCACCCGTTGCGTGGGACTGTCGGCCTGAATTAGCTCGGGGTGCTGGACTTCAAAGGCTTTTATCGCGGCCAGTAAGGCATCGTACTGGCTGTCGCCGACCAGGGGCTCGTCCAGTACGTGATAGTGATAATCGTACTGACGCAGCCGCTCAACCTGCGCTAGGTATTCATGTTCCGATCCGATCACCCCAGCGAGCTCGTGCCTGTCCGCTGGGCCTTGGCCACTTGCTTCACCATCGCCTTGGCCTGTGTCAGAAATGCCACTTGCAAGGGCTGTTGATGACTGTCCAGCACATCAGCCCCCAAGCGTCGAGACATTTGCCGGGCGCTGGAGACCATTTCCTCGAACCCATGTTCGGGATCGGGATGGTTTTTTAACTCCATCAACATAATGACGCCCGGGCTGGTGAAGCCCTCCATCGCGCCCTCGGGAAAGGTGCCCTCGGCACTGGCGTTGGCGACGCTATACAGGACTTCGCGGCCACTGCCGGAATGGCGATGGTACAGCTCACGCTCGCCGTAACTGAGACCCATGGATACCAGGGCGTTGCGTAATTCGACGCCCTTTAGCACGCCCTTGGCCGGGCGGACGAATAAGGTCACCACATCGGTCGCCATGGGCTGCGCGGTGGGCTCTGGCGCTTGGGCTGGCTGAGCCACTTTCTTGCGAGGCGCGCTGACAATGCCCTCTTCTGCCGGGCCAGATGACACCGGGGGTGTTGGCGGCACCAGAGGACTCGAAGGCTGGGTAGCGGGTTTTACCGGGGCCCTGGTGCTGGCTGGGGTCGGTGTTGGAGGGGCGAAACTGTGCTCGGGCTCGTCATAACCCGCGACACCGCCCGATGCACTTTTGCGCCGTGGTGCGCTGATATCGCCCAGGTCTAAATCACCGGTCTTGCCGATGGTGTCGGAATCCAGATCCAACTCGGCATTGAAAATATCCGGCTGGATCAGTTGTTCGTCCTGCAGCAAAGGGTCAGAACGCGAGTCATCGAGATCCGTTTTATCCCCAGGGAAATCAAATGGCAGGTCGCCACTTTTGGCCTGACGCGTGCGTCGCCAGCCATCAAATAGCACGGCCACCACGGCGATCCCGCCGATCAAGATGCCCCACTCGCGCATACCAAATTCCAAAAGGCCTCTCCTGTCTTGTTTCTGTCTTTGAGACGATCGCTACTCTGTCATGGCCACGGCTTCGGCCACATCGACCGACACCAACCTAGACACTCCCGGTTCGTGCATAGTAACACCCATCAGATGCTCTGCCTTCTCCATCGCGATTTTGTTATGCGTCACAAAGATGAACTGAACCTGATCACTCATTTCCTGCAACAAATTCGCATACCGCCCAACATTCGCGTCATCCAAGGGCGCGTCGACCTCGTCCAACATACAAAATGGCGCCGGATTGAGCTGAAAAATCGCAAATACTAAAGCCACCGCGGTCAGCGCTTTTTCGCCGCCGCTTAACAAATGAATGGTCGAGTTCTTTTTGCCTGGGGGACGGGCCATGAGACTGATCCCGGTTTCCAGCGGATCGTCGTCGGTCATTTCCAACCAGGCCTCGCCGCCGCCAAACACCTTGGGAAACAAACCCTGCAAACTTTGATTCACCCGGTCAAAGGTTTCCCGGAACAGGGCTCGGGTTTCGCGATCAATTTTTCGGATCGCACTGTCCAATGTCGCCAGGGCCGTCTCTAGGTCCAGGCGTTGCGCCGCATAATAGGCTTGACGTTCTTCGGCTTGGGCCAGCTCATCCACCGCCGCCAGGTTCACCGCACCGGTCCGCTCTCGTTGTTTTTCTAAGCGCTCGACGATGACCATCAATTGCGTCTCGCTGGCGTCGCCCAGGGTCTCTACCACAGCGCTGGGCACAAACCCCGCACCCTCAAGAAACTCCGATTGGGACTGCTGCAACGCAGCCTGGGTCGCCGCCTCGCTGCGGGCTTGGGCCAGTTGTTCACGGAGCTGCTCTAGGCGTTGCTCAGTCGTCTGACGATCATGCTCCAGGGCGCGCACCTGGGCATCGAATCCTTGCATTGCCTCTCGGGCTTGAGTCAGGGTCTGTTCGGCAGTAACCCGCTGGGCAATGGCCTGATTCAGCTGTTGTTGAATGTCCTGCGCATCCGCTCCCTCGTCCAGTTGCTGCTGAACGTCGGCCAGGGCGTCGGTGGCTTCTTCGACATCCTGTCGCCCCCGGGATAGGCGCTCGCTCAAGGAATCCAGCCGAGCCTGCGCGGTCTGTAATTTCAAGGTCAGCGAGGACAGGCCGGTCTGGTGGTCCTCCCAATCGTCCCGCGCGGTATTCCACTGGACTTCCAAGGTCTCGACTTCCTGGCCGGGATCGGGCAATGCGCTGAGCGCCTCGGTGG
>CALKMT010000196.1 GCA_938091715.1 uncultured Litorivicinus sp. | reverse complement strand
AACCCGAATACGGACAGTGTCGAGATGTTTCACGCCATCACTGCATATTTCACGCCGCCGGGTGACGACGAAGGCATCAATACGGTGATTGTCTAATCGTGCTGTGCACGCTTGCGGCAGCGGACCTAGCGGCACTGCGCGATGTGTTTTACAGCGCGTTCTCATCCGACGAAGCCCCAAGCACTCTGGGTGTTATCGAGCAAATCATCCGTCATCCCAGCGTCTGGTAAGCCGCCGCTAAGCCGGCGCAAACATATCCACCACCGATTCCAGGTGCTGTCGATCGGCATTAATCGGGCTGGGCTGCCCCATCATGTTGCTGAACATCACCGGTCCCGCCAGGGCATAGACAAATCGCCAGGCCAGGGTTTCGGCCTGGGCAGGATCTTGGTGGCGCGCAAACGTCGATTGAATATGACTGCACAGCGCTGTGGGCCCGGATTGCCAAAAATCTTCTGCGATGTCGGGCATGGTCTCGACCTGCGCGGCGACGCAGCGAATCATGCACCCAACCCCGGGGTCGGCCATCATATTCAGTACCCGCTCGCCACGGTCTAACAACTCCTCGCGCAGGCCCTGGCCTCGGGGCAAGCTGTCAGATTCGCCAAAATAGAGGTTCAATTTATTGCGCACGACCGCGTTAAACAGCTCGTGCTTGTTGGCAAAGTGGCTGTACAGGGTCTGTTTGGATACCTGTCCGGCGCTTGCGATTTGCTCCATCGAGGCGGAAAACCCAATGGTCATAAAGCACTCCGCCGCGGCGGACAATATGGCCTGGCCTTTCTCTGGGCTCTTCGGTCTGCCTCTTGCAGTCATGGCTTGGGTCACAAACGTTCCTATTAACTGGACTGACGGGTTTGATAACTCAGCCGTCTTGATTCATTATCAAACTAATCAGTCTATTAATAGGATTCAAGCATGCGCTTTCTTTTCTGGGTATTGGTTAGCTGGCCCCTTGCGGTTCAGGCCGAGCGTGTTCTGCAGGTGGCGACCGTCAGCCCAGAGAGGCATGTTGCCGACGCCGCCGAGGTGCGCTACCTGGGTCAAATCGAGGCCCTTCACCAGGTCGGACTGGGGTTTGAGTTAGCCGGCCGGATAGCCGAGCTTCCCATCCTGGAGGGCCAATCGGTCAGCGAGGGGCAACTCATTGCGCGTCTAGATACTGGCTTGGTTGAGCGTCAGTTGGACGAAGTGTTGGCCGCCCAAGCCCAGGTCGAGGCGACCATCGAGCTGGCTGGCAATACGTTGCAGCGCTTAACTGAGGCCCGGGATCGCGGCGCGATCACCGATCAACAACTGGACGAGGCCCGGGATCGACTGACCCAGGCCCAAGCCCAGCGAAAATTAATTCGAGCCCAACGGGCTCGGGTCGAGCTGCAACAACAGAAGCACGAACTGCGGGCGCCCTATGACGGCGTGGTACTGGGTCTGGCCGAGTCCGAGGGGTCGGTGGTCAATCCCGGTGCGCCGGTCGCGCAATTCCAATCCCAGGCGCTGCAGGTTCGTCTGGGTTTGCCCAGCCGCCAGCGAGTGCAGGTCGGCGATCAATTTAGTGCGCCTGGGCAGCAAAGGTTCACCGTCGTTCGTGTGGTACCCAAGCGCGATCCACGCTCGGGCCTACAGGACGTCTTGCTAGCGCCCAGCGAGTCATTTGCCCAGATTGCTGGGGATTGGATTTCCCTGTCCCCGCCCAGCGACATGGCGACGCCAGTTCTGAGCTTGCCGACCAGTGCGGTCACTCGCCTGGCCGGTCAGTGGGGCGCGTATCGCATCACACCGGCCAGTCGCGTCGAATTTGTTGCCATCAGCGTGACCGGAACCCGCGGGGACCGCATCGAATTCAGTGGCGGGTTAACCGAAGCTGACGTGGTGGTGGCCAATGGCTTGCACCGCATGGTGCCCGATCAAGCCATCGCCCAGGGGGAATAACCGATGTTGCCGCGTATCGCACGGGGGTTATTTAACAACCCCTATCAGTTGTGGATGTCGATCATTCTGTTGCTGGTCGCGGGCCTGTCCGCGCTCACCAGTCTGCCCCGTCTGGAAGACCCTAGGTTGTTAAACCGCTTTCCCAGCATCCAGACCCCCGTACCTGGCGCAACACCGGAGCAAATCGAGTCCCTGGTCACCGAGCCGATCGAAGAAGCCATGCGCCAGGTGTCCCAGGTGGCCATCATTGAATCGACATCGGCGACTGGCCTGTCGGTGGTCAACGTCGAGCTTGATGACAGCGTAACTGCCGCGAATCAGAACGAAATCCTGGCCCAATTAAGGGAAAAGTTAGATGCCGTGGTGCTGCCGGCCAATGCCGGGCAGCCGGATCTGTCCACCGATGGCGGGGGTGCCGGGGCCTACACCCTATTGTTGGCGGTCATGGCGCCCGACACGGGCTGGTTTGATCCGATTGAAATGGGCCGCCTAGCGGAAGACGTGGCCGACGGCTTGCGCCAGATCCAGGGCACGGAATACGTCACGACGATCGGCGCCATCGAGGAGCAAATCCAGATTCGTGTGGATGCCCAGCGCTTAGCCGATGCACGCATTGGCCTACGCCAATTAGCCGGGCTGATCCAGCAAGCCGACATCCAAGGCGGCAGTGGCGTGCTACGGCAAGCCGATCAGCAACTGACCTTAAACATGCAGGGCAGTTTCGAGGACGTACAGCGCATCCGTGAAATTCCCCTGCGGGTGCAGGGCGGCAGCACGCTGCGTCTGAGCGACATTGCTCAGGTCGATCGAGGGTGGCAGGAGCCCGTCGAAACCCTGAGTTACTTGAACGGGCGCGAGAACGTGATCGTCGCCGCGCGGGTAAATCCTCAGGCCCGAGTCGATTTTTGGACCGCCAATGCTGTGCAAGTGGCCCAGGACGTGGCCGCGACTGCCGGCCCAGATTTAGAAGTGGTCACGCTGTTTGAGCAACGCCAATACACCAACAGCCGCTTGGGCGAGCTGACTTCGAACCTATTGTTCGGTGCCATGCTGGTGTTTGCCGTGGTGTTTTTGTTTATGGGCTGGCGCGCGGCGATCGTGGTCGGGGTAGCACTGCCAATGACCTTTGCCGGGGTCTTGTTTGGCCTGAACTTGCTGGGCATACAGATCCATCAGATGAGCGTGTTTGGAATGATCATCGCGCTGGGCTTGTTGATCGACAACGCCATTGTCGTGGTCGACGAGGTCAGGGTCCGTATTCATGCGGGTCAGCCCCCGGTAACCGCCATGCAAGGGTCGGTGGCCTACCTGTCCGGTCCCTTGTTCGCCTCGACTTTGACCACGGTGTTGGGTTTTGCGCCGATCTTGCTGTTGTCCGGGGCGATCGGTGATTTTATCGGCGCGATTGCGGTCAGTGTCTCACTGGCGTTGATTGTGTCCTTTGTTCTTAGCATGACCTTGATCCCGGCCTTGGCTGCCCGGTATCCCGGCTCGAATCGCCGTCAGGGATTTTTGCAGCGCGGGCTTAGCCTGCCCTGGATTACCCGGGCCTTTGCCGGCCTGCTGCGCATTACCACGCGCTTTACACCCCTGGGGATTGCCCTGGGCATGTTGCCGGGGCTGGCCGGATTTGCCCTGGTGGGCACCTTGGGCATGCAGTTCTTTCCGGCTGCGGATCGGGACCATTTCGAGGTCAAGGTGACCTTTGCGCCCAGCCAAA
>CALKMT010000195.1 GCA_938091715.1 uncultured Litorivicinus sp. | reverse complement strand
GTGGGACATATCCAGCCGGTTTTTGCAGTCCCCTTGGCTGTGGCCCGAGATTTGGCAGGCCAACCCCGAGATCGCGAATCCCCACTTGATTTATCCCGGTGATCGGGTGCGTTTGGTGTACGTCAACGGGCAGCCCCGTTTGGTGGTCGACCGTAATCAGATCATCAAGCTGTCCCCTAAAGCGCGGCCGGAACCGTTGGCGGGGGCGATTCCGACGCTGCCCTTTAATGTGATCGGTCCGTACTTAAACGCCAGCCAGTTCGTGGCCCCTGGCGAGTTGGACAATGCGCCCTATGTGTTGGCCCAACAGGACGGGAAAATTTTGAGTGGCGACGGTGATGTGGCCTATGTTCGCGCCGAAGCGGTGTACGGATTGGAGCGTTACGGGGTCTACCGTCAGGGGCGGCTCTTTTCTGATCCCGACAGTGGGCAAGTGCTGGGCGTTGAAGCCATTTCTGTCGGTCAGGCCGATGTGCATTCCCGAGCGGATGGCTTAACCCGAGTTCTGTTAAGTCGCGCCACTCAAGAGATTCGTGCGGGTGATCGCTTGCTTCCCCTGCCCCCCGAGTCGACCGCGGATTTCGTGCCCTCGCCTCCACCCAAGGGTCTGCAGGGTGAAATATTGGCGGTCATTGACGGGGTTGAACAGGTCGGCCAATACGACATCGTGGTGTTTAACGTGGGCCGACAAAGTGCCGTTGAGGCGGGCAATGTTGTGGCGATTTCTCGGGAGGGCCAGCGGGTGACGGATCCCGTCAGTGGCGATTTAATTCAATTGCCCGACGAGCGCAGTGGTCTGGCCATGGTGTTTCGCGTGTTTGATCGGCTGAGCTATGCCCTGGTATTGCAGGCCGAGCGCGCCATGACACTGGGCGATAAGATCGGCCAACCGTAGGATTTTTCTGAGTCCGCGGTCGGATTGATCTGACCGCCCCACCACAAGCTGTGCGGCACCGCGAGCATCCCCCACACTGTTGGTATGGATGACGAACTGTTCTGGCGCCACTGCCAAATTCGCGGATTGAGCGCGCATACATTGCGCGCTATGCGCCCTCGACCCCACTCCGAGCTGCCCTCCCTCGACCCCGGGCGTTTGCAGTATTGGCAGCGGGCCCGCCAGCGTTACGCGCTAATACGTTGCATCGACCCCGAGTACCCAAGCGCGCTTCTTGAACTAGACCGCCCACCCAAGCAGCTTTGGCTGTTGGGTAAACCCGAGTTATTGCACCGTTCAATGACCGCCATTGTTGGCAGTCGTGACGCCAGCATTCATGGGCGAGCCATCGCCGAACTGACCGCCTCGATTGCCGGGGACTGCATCGTTTCCGGCGGTGCCCGGGGCATTGATCAGGTGGCCCACCAGGCGGCTCTGCCCCACACCATTGCGGTCATGGGCGGTGGCCTGGATCACCTGTTTCCACCCCAGTGTCGGTCGTTGCTGGATCAAATCGCCCAGACGGGGTTGATCATCAGCGAGCAATTCCCGGATGTCCCGCCCAAAGGGGGGCTGTTCCCTGCGCGTAATCGAGTGATTGCGGCGCTGTGCCACCGGTTGTTGGTCGTCGAGGGGCATTACCAATCGGGATCGCTGATCACGGCGCAGGCGGCGTTGGAGCTTGGACGCGAGGTGTGGGCGGTGCCAGGCAGCCCACTGTCACCCCTGGCTCAGGGCCCAAATCGGTTGATTCGTGATGGTGCACACCCGTTCACCGAGGCCGCGGATTGGCAGGCACCGGACACGGTACTTAAGCGCCCGGACGACCCGTTTCAGGACGCCTTGGGCGCCAATGCACACACCCCAAGCGAGTTGTCCTGCCACTTATCGATCCCTTTGGCCCAGGTCTTGACCCGTTTGATGGAGCTTAAACTGGCCGGCAAGGTGGCGGTACGCGCCGGCCGGTACGCGTGGAAGTTTTAAGCCAGATCCGTACACTCTGCGCCATGCGATTTAATACTCTGATGAACGCGGATGCCGCGGCTGAGGCCTTTGCCCTAGGTGCGGTATTGGGTTACCCGACCGAGGGGGTTTGGGGCATTGGATGCAGTGCCTACGATTTGGAGGCGGTTCAGCGAGTCCTGCAGATCAAAAAGCGGGCCGCCAACAAAGGCCTGATTTTGTTGGTCAGCCATGTTGAACAGTTAAGCCACTTTGTTTTGGATCAAGACGAAGTTGAAAAGGCGCTGGCAAGCGGGCCGGAAATTTGCACCTGGGTTGTCAAAGCCGCCCTGGGGGTGAATGCTTTGTTGACCGGCGGACGTGAGACCTTGGCGGTACGTTGTACGACGCACCGGCCGATGCGGCGCGTTTTGGATCGACTGGATCAGCCCGTGATCAGCACGTCGGCAAATTTAAGCGGTGCGGCAGGCTCGCCCCGTCCGTGGTTAACCCCATTTGGTTCCCGTGTGGACGGCTGGATGCGAGGACCATTGGGCGGGTTGGGTCACTCAACACCAATTCGACAATCTTGGGATGGGCGCTATTTGCGCGGTGGACCTTAGTGGATTCAATGACAACACAGGTCGAGGGTTACCTGCGTAACCTGCAAGACCAAATTTGCCAATCACTCGAGCAAGCCGATGGCTCGGCGCGATTCAGTGAAGAAACTTGGCAGCGAGCCGAGGGCGGCGGTGGCCGCTCTCGGGTCATCAAAAACGGCGCCGTTATCGAAAAAGGGGGCGTGGGTTTCAGCCAGGTTCAGGGCGCGCAATTGCCGCCCTCGGCCACCGCCCAGCGACCTGAGTTGGCCGGTCGACAATGGAAAGCCATGGGCGTGTCGCTGGTGATACATCCAGAAAACCCCTTTGTGCCCACCAGTCACGCCCACGTACGGTTTTTTATCGCCGAAGCACCGGGCGAGGCCCCCGTTTGGTGGTTTGGCGGGGGTTACGACTTAACGCCCTACTACGCCAATGCGGATGACTGTCGAGCGTGGCACCGCTGCGCCAAAGACGCGCTGGATCCTATCGATGCCGAGCTGTATCCCAGATTTAAAAAGTGGTGCGACGAATACTTCTATTTAAAGCATCGGCAGGAATCTCGCGGCGTGGGCGGGGTGTTCTTCGACGACTTTAACGAAGGTGGTTTCGAGCACGCGTTCAGCGTCATGCGGGCGGTGGGCGACAGCTTTATCCCGGCCTATGCCCCGATTATTGAAGCCCGCAAAAATACGCCCTTTACCGAGGCCCATCGTGAGTTTCAGGCCTATCGACGAGGCCGCTACGTCGAATTCAACCTGGTTTGGGACCGGGGCACCTTGTTTGGTTTGCAATCCGGGGGGCGCACCGAATCGATCTTGATGAGCATGCCCCCGATGGCTCGCTGGGATTACCAATGGGCACCTGATGGAGCCGCCGAGAAAGCCCTGACCGAGGAATTTTTGCCCTGGCAGGACTGGGTTTGAGTACCCCCCGGCTGAGTGTCATTGGCGATCCGATCGGGCATTCAAAGTCGCCGCAGATCCATGCCCAGTTTGCTCAGGACACCGGCATCTCGTTGGACTACACCAAGACCCTGGTGACCGCGTCCGAGCTGGAAGACTATTTACAGCAATTTTTTGCCGCCGGTGGCACCGGGCTGAACGTTACGGTGCCACACAAAGAAGCGGTGTGGCGGTGGTGCCAGCACCTGACCGAGCGGGCCCAGGCTGCAGGCGCGGTTAATACCCTGTATCGCGATGGCGATCGAATTGTTGGTGACAACACCGATGGGGCGGGCTTGGTGGACGATCTTCTGCGTCAAGGCGTGGTCCTGACCGACGCTCGGGTCTTGTTGCTCGGTGCCGGGGGGGCCGCCCGCGGCGCCCTGTTGCCGCTGGTTCAAGCCGGGGCTCGGGTTACGCTGTACAACCGAACCGAGCAGCGGGCTCGGCAGTTGATCGAGGATTTGGGCGCCGGTCGCCTGTTGCGCCCCGATGACGCCTCCTTTGACTTAGTGATTAGCGCCTCCAGCGCAGGGCTGACCGCAGACTCGGTAAAATTGCCTCAGGCGTGGTTTCACGCCCAGACCTTTGCCTATGACATGATTTACTCCGATCAAGAAACCGCGTTTATGCAAGCGGCTCGCCAGGCTGGGGCTGGGGCGTGTTCGGATGGGCTGGGTATGTTGGTGGGCCAGGCGGCACGGGCCTTTCAGCGCTGGTTCGGCGTGCTGCCCCCGACTAAAGCGGTATTCGATCAACTGCGCAAGG
>CALKMT010000194.1 GCA_938091715.1 uncultured Litorivicinus sp. | reverse complement strand
GAATGCCGCCGTTATTAGGGTTCTTGGGCAAAGAGTTGATCTATGCCGGCACCCTGTCCGGGCCGATTCTGGTCACGGTGGTCGCGCTGGTGGCCAATGCCATGATGGTGGTGACCGCCCTGGCCGTCGCCTGGCGCCCGTTCACCGGCGCTAAAACTCAGTCCACCCAGGATGCCCCCGCAATGCTGTACTGGGGGCCTTTGGTGCTGGGTCTGGCCGCCTTGGTATTGGGTCTGGTGCCAAACCTGATTGACGCGGGACTGGTCAGCACCATGCTGAGTGATGTCACGGGACGCACCCAGACGGTTGATCTATACCTGTGGCATGGGATCAATGGCCCCTTGCTTTTGAGTCTTGCGACCTATGCTTTGGGTGCCGTGCTGTACTGGCAGTGGCCCAACATTCGTCAACGCTTGATCGAGTTTGAAGCTCGCGGTTGGCAATTTGACCGACTGTATGGATTCAAACTGGACACGGCTCACCGGGTCGCAGCCCGATGCACCCACGGCCTGCAAAACGGACGCATGACCTCGTATTTACGCACCACCTTTGCGGCGCTGACCCTAACGCTATGGGCCGGCATATTATTCTCGGGGATTGCCATCCCAGATGACCGACTGGCGATTGGCCTGGCGGACCTGGTGGTTCTATTGCTCGGCTTGATGGGTACCTGGGTGGTGGTCACCACCACCCATCGGCTGTTGGCGATCACCGCACTGGGGGCGGTCGGCGCCGCGGTCAGTATCGTGTTTGTGATGTACGGCGCTATTGATGTAGCGATGACCCAGCTGTTAGTCGACACGCTGATGGTGGTCTTTATCGCCCTCGCTCTGTTCAAACTGCCCAAGGTGCCCCTGGCCCGTCACTACCACCTAGGGGCCGGTATCATCGCGATTAGCCTGGGCATTGGGGTCACACTGGGCATGATGGGCGTGCTCAATGCGCCGATGGATCGCATGCTGGCGGACTATTTTGGCCAGTACAGCCTGAGCAAAGCCCTGGGGCAAAACGTTGTGAATGTCATTCTGGTCGACTTCCGAGCCTTTGATACCTTGGGCGAGATCGCTGTGGTGGTGATCGCTGCGGTGGCCGCCATTGCCGCTATCCGGGCCAAACCTCAGGATCGTTCCGTATGAATTCATTGGTGCTCAGTACTGTCACCCGGCTGCTCGCGCCGTTGCTGCTGGTGTTTTCCGTTTTTGTTTTACTGCGCGGGCACAACGAGCCCGGCGGTGGGTTTATTGGCGGACTGCTGGCTGCCATTGCCTTTATTCTGATTAACAAAGCCGAGGGCACACGGACGGCGCGACGGGCGCTGCGGATACTGCCGCTGACCCTGGCCAGTATTGGTCTCAGTTGCTCCATTGCTGCGGGACTCTGGGGGTTATTGTCCGGTGGCGCCTTCTTGCAGGGCATTTGGCCGCTAATCGACATTCAACCGGATGGCAGCAAGTCTGGCATCGCGGCCGGCTCCATTTTGCTGTTCGACATTGGGGTCTATTTGGTGGTCATCGGATCGGTCACCGGCATTTATCTAGCCCTCGAAGACGGCATCGCAAGGAGCATGGATTAATGGACCTTTGGCTTTCCATTCTGGCTGGCACCTTGGTCGCCGGCGGCAGCTATCTGATGATGTCCGGGGCGATGTTGCGCTTTTTACTCGGTCTGGTGCTGATTTCAAACGCCGTGAACCTGGTGATCTTCGTCACCGGTCGAATGACCTATGCCGGGGCCCCCTTCATTGATAAGGCGGTCGGTGTACTGTCTGCAGATGCCGCCAACCCGGTGCCCCAAGCCCTGATCTTGACCGCGATCGTCATCGGGTTTGGTTTATTTGCCTTCACCCTGGCCTTGGCGCTGCGGGCCTATTCTGAAATGGGCACGGACGACACGGACGAGATGCGCGAAGCCGAACCCAAGACAGAAGAGAAGCCCCTGTGACGCTATTGCTTGCTCCGGTTGTTCTGCCCCTGGCGACCGCCGCTATTTGTGTCCTGCTGCGCAAGAACCGCGGGTTTCAGCGCCCTATTAATCTGCTCAGCTGCCTGGCCCTGGCTTACGTCGGCTTGTTATTGCTAACCCTGGTCGAGGAGCAAGGCGTCCAATCGGTGCAACTGTCCGGCTGGTCTGCACCCTTTGGCATCTCATTGGTTGCCGACCGCCTGGCCGCCACCATGATCATGCTGACCGGCATCGTGGCCAGTTTGGTGGTGGTATTTGGGTTTTCCGATCTGAGCTTTGGCGAAGAAAAAAATGGCCATCCGGTGTTTGTTCAAGCCCTGTTGACCGGCGTCTGCGGTGCCTTTTTGGCCGGGGACATATTCAACCTGTACGTCTGGTTCGAGGTCATGCTGATCGCAAGCTTTGGCCTGTTGGTGGTCGGGGGTTTGAAGCCGCAAATTGATGGCGCGGTGAAATACGTCGGCCTGAACCTGATTGCCACTACCGCGATGTTGGCAGGGATCGGCTTGCTGTTTGGCGCCACTGGCACCTTGAACATGGCAGATCTGCACGGCAAGTTACTGGGCAACATGAGCGAGCCCGGCGTGCTGGCGGCAGCCAGTTTGTTGCTGTTTGCCTTTGCTGCAAAGTCGGCCATGTTCCCTCTGTATTTTTGGTTGCCGGCGGCGTATCACACCCCCAGCCACACCACCTCGATTCTGTTTGCCGCCCTACTGACCAAGGTCGGCGTCTATACCCTGATTAGGGTCTTTACCCTGGTGTTTGATGTACAGCATCCGCTGTTACAAACGCTGTTGGTCGGCAGTGGCGTGGCCACCCTGACCTTGGGCATTTTTGGCGCCATGACCGAAACCATCGCCCGCCGCGTACTGGCATATTTGGTCATGGTTTCGATTGGCATCATGACCCTAGGCATTGCAGTGGGCACCCCAGCGGCCATTGCCGGGACCACTTTGTATCTGATGCAGACCCTGATTGTGACCGCCGCACTATTTATGGCGGTTGGTTGCGTGGCGCACCTGGCCAAGACCGAAAATTTGCCCGAGATGGGCGGGCTATGGCGCTCGCATCCGCTGATGGGCGCCCTGTTTGTGATCATCATGCTAGGGGTGGCGGGTATCCCTCCCACCTCAGGGTTTTGGCCAAAAATTCTGTTGATCGAAGCCCTGGCCGACGCCCAGCGCTGGGGCCTGGTGCTGGCCGTGGTAATCGGCTCATTAGCCACCCTGTATGCGGTGATGCGCCTGTTCAGTGCGGCGTTTTGGCAGGATGTGAATACCGATGAAACCCCAAATCTGGACCTGTTTCGATTTGCCCCGGTGCTGATACTGACCGTTTTGGTGGTCGGATTCGGTTTGTTCGCCCAAGGGCTGGTGGACACGGCCAAGGCCTCAAGCGTGAATTTAATGAACCCCAGCGTTTATGTTGAGCAGGTATTAGGAGGCTCGAAATGATTATGTTCGCGGCCAATTTGGTCCTCGCGATAGTGATGGCCAGCATGTTGGCCAAAGCCAACTTAGAGGCAATCCTGATTTCGATGTGCGTGGCGTTTTTCCTAACCCGACCGCTAAGAAACAGTTTTGGGCCCCAGGGCTATCACCAGCGAATCGAAAAACTACTCGGCCTGACCGGTTTCTTTTTGTACGACTTGCTCAAGTCCAGCTTTAAGGTCGCCTATGACGTGCTGACCCCGACTTTCATGGCCAAACCACGCTTTCTGGCGGTGCCGTTGGATGCGCAAACCGATGCAGAAATACTGCTGACCGCCAACTTGATTTCCCTGACACCGGGCAGTCTGTCCTTGGACATCAGCGAGGATCGCAAGACCCTGCTGGTGCACGTGATGTTTGTCGAGGGCAGCGCCGAGGAAATGCACCAAAGCCTGAAATACGGCATGGAACGTCGCGTCATGGAGGCGTTGAGATGAGAGTCTTTTTGCAGTCCCCCGAGGGGTTTTTGGGCTGGTGTGCCAATGTCAGTGCCCTGATGATTTTTCTCGCATTGATGCTGGCGGTCGTGCGACTAATCCGCGGGCCTAGTCTGCCGGATCGAGTGGTCGCGCTGGATCTGATTTCGATGTTGCTGGTCGCGTTCCTCGTGATCTTTGCCTATGCCAGTGGGGTCTATGCGTACTTGGATGCCGGTTTAGCGCTGGCGTTGGTGGGCTTTCTGGGCACCGTCGCCTTTGCCCGGCTGATCGACCACAACGGTGACACCGGGGAATCGTCATGATCGATGGGATCCTGGGCATTATCCTGCTGCTGGGCGGGGCCTTTTGCTTGATTGCCGCCCTGGGCGTGGTGCGGATGCCCGACGTCTATGTCCGCATGCACGCGTCGACCAAGGCCGGCACCCTGGGTGTCGGTTTGATCGGCATGGCCACTGCGGGCCTGGTGGCCGAGAGCGGTTTTGTGGTCAAGGCTTTTGTGGTCGTGGCTTTTTTAATTATCACCGCGCCGGTGGGTGCTCACCTGCTAGGTCGTGCAGCTTTCAAAGCCAACACGCCGTTTTGGAAAGGCACCACCGAGGACCCCGCTGTTCAGAACTTCCGCGAGCCAGATTGATCTAGATCAACGCACAAATTCCCCGGATTGATTTAGATCAAATGATCCCGTCGCCCGAGGGCTTAAGCTTTCTCCAGGACACACAAGGAGACGCTTATGTTTGGAATCGACTCAGCCACCTGGAATACCTTATGGCCCAGCCTGATCGGCGTTTTGGCCATGACTGGGGCCATGGTTTGGGCAGGATTTGCGGCCTACTCAAAGGTTAAAAAAGCCGCCTGAACCTGCTTAAAGTCTGCTGTCTCGGCGACCAGCGGGTGTAACCCCGGCCAGCCTCGTAACCAGGTCAGTTGACGCTTGGCCAGTTGCCGAGTGGCAATCACGCCGCGTTCGACGAACTCGTCCTGGGCATGCCCCTGGCGCAGCCAATCGAATCCCTGTCGATAGCCCACGGACATCAACGAGGTCAGAGCCGGGTCAAAATTCGGATGCTGGTAAATGCGCTCCAGCTCAGCCTGAAACCCTTGCTCTAGCATCTGCTGGAACCGCTGGGCAATGCGCCCATGCAACCAGGCTCGGTCTTGTGGAATTAGGCCAACCGCGCGCAAATCCACCAAGGGCTCGGGGGCGCGAGCATGAAATTGGCTCAGCGGCTGGCCGGTCAATTGGTACACCTCGATCGCCCGTTCGATACGGCTGGAGTGGTTCGGGTGCAAGCGCTGGGCAGTCGCCGGATCAATCGACGCCAGATAGGCATGCAACGCCGGCCACCCCTCCGCCTCGGCCTGAGCCCGCAGGCGGCCGCGTAATTTAGGATCGGCCGAGGGCAAGCCCGATTCAAAATCCAGCAGGGCCTTGTAGTACATCT
Source organism: uncultured Litorivicinus sp. (assembly GCA_938091715.1). GTDB lineage: Bacteria > Pseudomonadota > Gammaproteobacteria > Pseudomonadales > Litorivicinaceae > Litorivicinus. The sequence continues at coordinate 10,199 of CALKMT010000194.1, read as the reverse complement.
GCGTTCCGCCGACCAACAGCGCGCGCTTGCCCCGAGCGTGAATGGCTTGGATCTGCTGCAAACAATCCACGCGAAATTCACCTGCCGAATAGGTATCCCAGAAGTCACGAATGTTGATCAGGGCGTGGGGCGCCTCGTCGGGCCCAGGTTTCGCGCTGCCGATATCCAGCCCGCGATACACCAGCACGCTGTCGACTGAAATGAGTTCGTACTGGCCGGTCTCATAAAGGGCCTGTGCCAGGCTCGTCTTGCCGCAGGCCGTTGGCCCCATTAAGGCAAAGGCAGTCGGCCTAGCGTCCACGCAGGAATAGCCGATCCAGTTCGGTCATGGACAAGGCCGTCCAGGTTGGGCGCCCGTGGTTGCATTGCCCGCTGCGCTCTGTGCGCTCCATGTCCCGCAATAAGGCATTCATTTCCGGAATGCTCAGTTTGCGATTCGCACGCACACTGCCATGACAGGCCATGGTGCCGAGTAACTCGTCGCGCCGGGCCAAAATGCGCTCGCTGGACCCCAGCTCCTGCAGATCGGACAGGACATCCCGGACCAGCGCGTCCGCCGCCGCATCCGCCAATAACGCAGGCACCGCACGGACCGCCAGGGTTTCTGGACCCAGCCGATCGATTTCAAATCCGAACAATTCGAAGCTGTCCCGACGGGTGTCCGCCAACTCCGCTTCGGCCTCACTGACGGTCAGCGTGACCGGCAACAATAAGGGTCGTGAGGCCAGTCGTTGCTGATCATGTGCGGACTTGAGGGCTTCGTAAGTGATCCGCTCGTGGGCGGCGTGGGTGTCGACCAGAACGAGGCCCTCGGCGTTTTGCGCCAGAATGTAGACCCCATGCAATTGCGCCACGGCAAAGCCCAGTGGCGGAATCTCATCCGGTGTTTCCGCAGGCAGCGTCATCGGTTGCGCCAGTTGCGCCAATCCCGCCAACTGATCCGGAACCTGGCTGGGCGGCGTCGGCTGATAACGACCGGCTACGCTGGATGAAGGCGACTGAAAGACCAGCGGTGACTGGGCCTCGATCTGGGTGGCACCCTGCACTTGGCTGGGCGTCGTTCCGGGCGCCGGGGCACTGTCGGGTCGCACGTCCGCCAACAACCGGTGCAGCGAGCGAAACAAAAAGTCATGCACCAGGCGCTGGTCTCGAAACCGCACCTCGTGCTTGGTCGGGTGCACATTGACGTCCACTGAATTGGGATCCAATTCAAGGTACAGGACATAGGCCGGATGACGCTGACCGTACATAACATCTCGGTAGGCCTGACGGATGGCGTGGGCCACCAGACGATCCTTGACCACGCGGCCGTTGACGAACAGGTACTGCAGATCAGGCTGGGACCGGCTAAAGGTCGGTGCCGCCACCCAGCCTTGCAAACGCAAGCCCGTGGCCTCGGTTTCGACCTCTAGGGCCGAGTCCATAAAGGGCTGTCCAACCAACTTGGCAATTCTGGATGCGCGGGCCGCAGGGGTAGCAGCGGCGGGCAGCTGCCAATGCACTTTGCCGTCATGCACCCATTCAAAGCCCACATCAAAGCGACTCATGGCTTGACGGCTGATCGACATTTGAATGTGGTTCTGTTCTGTTTTTTCGGTCTTAAGAAACTTGCGCCGGGCCGGCGTATTAAAAAACAGATCGCGGATTTCCAAGGTGGTGCCCTGACTGCGCGGCGCCGGACGCACTGCCGCCAGCATGTCACGGCCCTCGGCCTCGACGCAGAATCCCGTTTGGTCCTGGACTGCGCTGGTCAAGGTCAGCCTGGATACGGACGCGATACTGGCCAGTGCCTCACCACGAAACCCAAGGGTCGCCACCCCTTCAAGGTCGTCCAGGTCGCGAATTTTACTGGTGGCATGGCGTGCCAGGGCCAAGGGCAACTCGTCCTGGGCAATACCGCACCCGTCGTCGGACACTTTCAGCAGTGCGATCCCGCCCCGTTCGGCCTCAATTCGAATGCGAGTGGCGCCGGAATCTAAGCTGTTTTCGACCAACTCTTTGACCACACTGGCCGGCCGCTCAACCACCTCGCCTGCGGCAATTTGGTTCGCCAACCGCGGCGATAACACCTGGATGCTCATGAACGGGGAATCAGTAGTTTTTGGCCTACCCGAATGGAGTCGCCGGACAGTTGATTGGCTTGGCGCAAAGCCGACAAGGAAATGCCGTTTCGTGATGCGATGGCCGATAGGGTATCGCCGCGCTGGACCTTATATTCCAGGGCGGCGGGAGCGGCGGGCGCAGTGGGCGTGCCACGGGTGTCCAAGTAGAGCTGAGTATTCGGTGGCGGCGCATTTTCAAAATACCGCACGATGCCGCGTCGAATGGCCGCCGCGATCTTTTTCTGCTCCGCCGTATTGGTCAGTCGTGCGACGTCTTGATCGTTGGACAGAAAACCCAACTCGATCAGCAAACTGGGAATGTCAGGGCTGCGCAACACGACAAAATTAGCCTGCTCTAGCTGGCGTCGATGCATGCGGCCAACCCCTTTCATTTCACCAATGACCTGGGTACCCGCCTGTTTCGAGATGCGAATCGCGCTGTCCATCGACATGTTCAGCAAAACCCGGCGAATATCGGCCTCGACATCGCCCAAATCTACGCCGTGGGACAGGTCAACAGCGTTTTCCCGTTTCGCCAGCCAGCGTGCGGTTTCCGAGGTCGCACCGCGCAAACTGAGGGCATACACCCCACCGCCATAGACTCGGCTGTCCTTGGGAAACGAGTCTGCGTGCATACTGACAAAAAAGTCGGCGTTTTGGTCCCGGGCAATCTGCGGGCGCTTGCCCAGCGGGATAAAGGTGTCGCCGGTCCGAGTCAGGACGCCCTTAAAACCCGGTGTGCGGTCAAATTCCGCTTTTAAACGCTGGGAAATTTTCAAGACCACGTCTTTTTCCCGCACCCCACCCCGGCCCAAGGCCCCCGGGTCCTTGCCGCCATGACCCGGATCGATCGCAACAATAATGTCCCGCGGTGGTCCGCTGGGGGTGACGACCGGTGCGGCCGGTGCGGCCGGTGCGGCCGGTGCGACATCGGTGTTGGCGGTTGGCTGAGCGGTCACCGCTTGGGCACCCAATAAATCCACGACCAGCCGAGCCGGCCCCTCGAGGGTGAACGCCTTGGAGGGAAAGTCATCCGCCAAATCAAATACCAAGCGCACACCATTCCCGCGCCGGGCCGCCCGGACATTGTTAATGCGCGGATCGTCTAGGTTAAACAGGCTGGAGGGCAGTTGCGTCGAAGTATCCTGCAGATCCAACACCAGCCGGTTGGGCGAGGTCAGATGAAACTTACGAAAGGTTGGGGTTTGGTTGAGCTCCAGCACCAGGCGCGTGCTGTCGGCTTTGGCCACCGCACGTACCCCGCTGACCTCGGTTTTGGCCACAACGGACAGGGTCAACAGCAGGCTAACGAGGCCTGCGAATACGCGCACAAAGGATCGATTCATAGGGCCAACACGATACGCACTCAAGCCAGCAATCTCAATGCGTCCAAGCAGCCCTGATCGGCGCTATCAAGGCGCACTGAACGGCCATCGCCCTGGTAGTCAAAGGCCACTTCCAAGGCCGGCTCAGGCAGCCAGGCCTGGCCTCGTTCAGCCCACTCAATCAAACACAGCGCACCGCCCTCAATGGCTTCTCGCACGTTGAGAAATTCGAGCTCTTCGGGATCGCCCAGGCGATACAGGTCCAGGTGATAGACATCCACCGAGGCATAGTGCTCGACCAGGGTATAGGTAGGGCTTGGCACACGGCCTTGGTAGCCGAGAGCGCCGATCACCGAGCGGGCGAAGTGACTTTTGCCCGCACCCAGCGGCCCCACCAGACTAACGAACCCCTGACGCGGCAGCGCGCGAGCCAGGCGTTCGGCCCAAGCTTGGGCAATGGCTTCATCCGCCAGATAAATCGAATTCAAAATCCCGCTCTCGTTATACTGCGTTTATGCAGTCTAACCTGACCCCCACGGATCTCGAAGCGCAACTGACGACGCTGGCCCAACAACAGGGCGCTCGACGTATCGGCATCTGCTCACTGGAACAAGATCAGGCCCTGGGCTACCTGGACCAGTGGCTGGAGCGGGATTTTTTCGGCGAGATGGAGTGGATGCGACGAGGCCGTGATCTGCGCGCAGACCTGAACCAGGTCCACCCGAACGCCCGGCGGATTGTGATCGCCGCCTTTGATTATTGGCCCGAAGGCGTAGACGCCTGGGACATCATCGCCAGCACCGACAAGGCCTACATCAGCCGCTATGCCCTGGGCCGGGACTATCACAAAACGCTGCGCAAACGAATGAAGTCGATCGCCCAGGCCTTGCTGCCAGACGGCGCGTTTCGGGTGTTTTCAGATTCCGCCCCGGTCCTGGAAAAACACTTTGCCGAGCAATCCGGGCTTGGCTGGATCGGCAAACACACCCTGATCCTATCCCGCAGCCAGGGCAGTTATTGTTTCCTGGCGGGCTTTTTGACCGACGCGGAATTGCCCACGACCACGGCCATAGAAACCCCTCGATGTGGCTCGTGCACCGCATGCATTGAGGTTTGTCCAACCCAAGCCATCGTCGCGCCCTATCAACTAGACGCTCGAAAGTGCATTAGCTATCACACCATCGAAATGGATGCGCCCATTCCCGAGCCCTATCGAGTGGCCATGGGCAACCGGGTGTTTGGTTGCGACGATTGCCAACTGGTGTGCCCCTGGAATCGCTATGCGGAACTGGGCGACGGACAGTTCACGCCCCGTCACGGCTGGGACGATGTGACCCTGCTTGAGTTGTGGGCGTTGACCGAAGACGAGTTCCTACAGCGCACCGAGGGCATGGCCATTCGCCGTGCTGGGTATGTGAAATTTCGCTCGAACCTGGCCATCGCCCTGGGCAATGCCCCGTACCAGCCGGCGCATCTGCAAGCGTTGCAATCCGAAGACAGCAGCGACCCGCGGCTGAAGGAGCATGTGGCCTGGGCGATCGATCAGCAGCGCAAGAAGTGCGCCCGATAGTGTTCCAACTCGGCAATCGAATCTCGGATGTCGTCCAACGCCAGGTGCGCGCCCTTTTTTGAAACCCCTTTGGCAATGTCCGGGCGCCAGCGTTTGGCCAGCTCTTTTAGAGTACTGACATCCAAATTCCGATAGTGGAAATAGGCCTCTAGCTTGGGCATGTAATTGGCCAGAAAACGTCGATCCTGACAGATGCTGTTACCGCACATAGGGCTGGCGCCGGCATCCACATAGCCCTGCAAAAATGCCAGGGTAGCCGCCTCAGCCTCGGCCTCGTCAGTCCTCGAGCTGCGCACCCGCTCGGCCAGGCCACTCTGCCCATGCTGACGGGTATTCCACTCGTCCATGGCGGCCAAGCGCTCGTCACTCTGGTGAATGGCCAACACCGGCCCCTCGGCCAGCACGTTCAAATCGGGATCGGTCACAATCGTTGCGATTTCAATGATGCGGTCGTCCTCAGGCGACAATCCCGTCATCTCTAAGTCAATCCAAATCAAATTGTCGGTCATGCCCAGCCTACCCCCGCTTGTTGTGGCACCCGCGTTTACCGATTGCGCCCAGTTGTTTTCGCGTTGTACAGCCCTTTAGGTGCAGTCTCAAATGGTTTTTAAAAGTCCGAAGCAGCAATTGGCCGCAATCGTTCTCCCAGCTACGCCCCTGCGCTATGATGTGGCTCGACTTATGGTGAACACGATGACGACACGCATGCACTCGGCCCGCAAATCTTGGCCAATCGGCTCGAATCGGCGATATGGCCGGTCGTAAACTGACTCGGCAGCAAGCCTTTCGCATCAAGAAAGTCCAAGCCGAGCGAATCGAGCGCGCACAACGAAAAGCTGAGCGGGTCGAACACGCGGTGGACGAGGAAGCCCAGGCCGGGGTTGTCATCACTCGTCATGGGGCGACCGCCGAGGTCGCCGCGATCGAGCAGGACGCCCTAGGCGATCCGGTGCATTGCCATCTGCGGTCTAATCTAGGCGAGGTCGTGTGTGGCGACCGAGTCAGCTTCTGTGTGGCCGATGGCGAAGGCCTGGTCACCGCGGTCGAACCCCGCACACGCCGATTGGCGAGGCCTTCACCCTTTGGGGGCGACAAGGTCATGGCCGCCAATATCGACCAACTGCTGATCGTCGGCGCCCTGATGCCCCTGCCTGGGCCGGATACCATTGACCGTTTTCTGATTGCCGCGGAATTGACCGGGATCGAGGCAGTCGTGGTACTCAACAAAATTGATTTGGCGGCCCGCTCAGAGGAGCTGGACGAGCTGCGCCAAGACCTGGGGGATGTTTACCGCGAGCTTGGCCACCGAGTCATCGAAACCTCGATTACCCGGGCCGAAGACCTGGCCGAACTGCGCGCCGCCCTGTCCGGACGCACCAGTGCCCTGGTCGGTCAATCCGGCGTCGGCAAATCCTCCCTGGTGCAAGCCCTGCTGCCGGATCAGTATCTGCGCGTCGGTGCGCTGGACGAGCGCGGCCAGGGTAAACACACCACCAGCCAAGGGCGTTTGTACACCCTGCCCTCCGGCGGCTGGCTGATCGACAGCCCGGGCATTCGCGCCTTTGGCCTGTCCGATCTGCATCGCGATCAGGTTTTGGTCGGCTTTCCGGATGTCGCCGAGGCCGCTAGCCTATGCAAGTTCCGCGACTGCAAACACGAGTCCGAACCCGGTTGCGGCGTACACGCCGCCCTGGACGAGGAAACCCTGTCAGAGCTGCGCTATGACAATTATTTAGCCTTGGCCGCCGAAGCGGTCGCTCCCAAACACCCACGCAAAGGCCGAGAACGTTGATTGCTAAACTATTTATCCTCCTGCAAATCCTGCTGCCACAGCATCTAATCAGCCGTGCCGCAGGCTGGCTGGCGAGTTGTCGCTGGACACCGATCAAGGATTTTTTGATTCGCAGCTTTATCAAGGCCTTCAAGGTCGAGATGCACGATTACGAGCGCCAAGATGCCAGCGAATTCACCTCATTCAATGACTTTTTTACGCGCCAACTAAAGGACGGCGTCCGGCCGTTGCCCGAGGACCCGAACCTGCTATTCAGCCCGGTCGACGGTGCCGTCAGCCAGATCGGTGAAACCTTGCAAGGGCGCCTGATTCAAGCCAAGGGGCGCGATTACCGGCTGCCTGACTTGCTGGCAGATGACGCGCTGGCCAGCCGCCTAGAGGGAGGTGCGTTTGCCACGCTGTACCTGGCGCCCAAGGACTATCACCGGATTCATATGCCCTTTGACGGCACGCTAAAGCAAATGATTCATGTGCCTGGGGATCTGTACAGCGTGAACCAAATTACCGCCGAAGGGGTGCACAACCTGTTCGCCCGCAACGAACGGGTGGTCTGTGTCTTTGATACTGAGCACGGCGAGATTGCAATGGTGTTGGTGGGGGCCATGGTGGTCGCCAGCATCAGCACCGTCTGGCACGGCCAGGTCACCCCGGTGACCGGAGTGCAACGCTGGAACTACACCGAAACGCAACAGATACAGTTAAAACGTGGCCAGGAAATGGGCTCCTTTGCCTTGGGCAGCACGGTCATTCTGTGCACCGAACCCGACCGCGTCGAGTGGAACCCTCAACTGGCGTCCGGCGACGGATTACGGCTCGGCCAACCACTGGGGCAGTGGAGCGAATAAAAAAAGGGCGCCATCAAGGCGCCCTTTTTCATTCAGCTGCAACGATTACTCGTCGCCGGCCACCACATTGATGGTGACGTTTTGGCTGACTTCCGGGTGCAACTGCAGACGAACTTCCTGTTCACCTGTGGCGCGCAAGGGGCCTTCGGACAAAATGACTTCTGCCTTCTCGACCGCTTGGCCCGCCGCAGTAATCGCTTCAGCGATGTCACGGCTACCAATTGAACCAAACAGCTTACCTTCGTCACCGGCTTTGGCGGTGATGGTAACGCTGAAGCCTTCCAGCGCTTGGGCACGGCCATTGGCCTGGTCCAGCGCTTCTTGGGCCGCTTTTTCAAGCTCCGCACGGCGGGCTTCAAATTCTTTCAGGTTGTCGGCTGTTGCAGGAACAGCTTTGGCCTGAGGGAACAAGAAGTTACGCGCGTAACCCGACTTGACGGTGACCTTGTCACCCAATGCGCCGAGCTTGCCGACGTTATCTAACAGAATGACTTCCATTTAGGATTCCTCGTGATTGCTCGAGGCTGGCAGTTTGCGGAAGTTCAGAAAACTGTCCGCGACCGCAACGACCAAGAGCAAGGGTACTACAAAGCTTAACAACACCACGCCCAGTACATAGGGGGCCACGTGTGCCGGCGTCGGGGCATTTGCCCGCGCCAACAACCCGTGCACCACTGACAAACCACTGGCCACTAAAGGCAGCAGCAGTATGGGTACGAATCGGCCCGCTTCGGAGCCCAGGGCTCCACCGGCGATCACCACGGCCACCAGGGCCATGGCAAACAGGGGCGACAGTCGGATACTCAGAATCTCGTTTTTGAAACCGCCTGGATTCCAAATACGTGACTGATACCAACGGGCCACCACCAAGGCCATCAATGACCAACCCAAGGTAGCCATCGACAAACTGCCGACCACCAGATGGGTTAGGGCGGCATTCAGGTCCGCCTCGGGCAACTGCGCCATCAGCTCGCCAGCAAAACCGCTGACCGCCTGACGCGTTATCTCGACCATTTGTGCCAATTGGGTCGAAAACAGCGCTTCGAGTGCAAAGGTCGCAAGCGCCCCTAACACCACCAACACCTGCAATACACGCCCCCAATCAGCCTGTGCACGAAGCACCTGTACCAATACCAACAAAGCAACCCCGCCAATCAAACTCGACGGATCGCCTTGCCATGCCAGGATAACCCCCGGCGCCAAAATGCCGGCCATGGCCCACTGAGCCTGCAAGACCCCACGCCGAAGCGCCCAGGTCGCAGCCAGCCCGGCCCCAAGCCAAGAGACCAGCGGCAAAAAGCCCAGCGCAAAGCCGAGCAAGGCGGCGCGCTGTTCACTGTGTCGTGCTTGGGCCAGCAACATGGTGTTTTAAGCTCTATTAATGGTTGTGAGCGTCTGAGTAAGGCAACAACGCCATGAAACGTGCACGCTTAACGGCACGCGCCAATTGACGCTGGTACTTCGCACGGGTGCCGGTAATACGGCTGGGTACGATTTTGCCTGTCTCTGTGATGTAGGCCTTCAGGGTCTCGACGTCTTTGTAGTCGATTTCCTTGATGCCTTCCTCAGTGAACTTGCAGAACTTACGGCGACGGAAAAAACGTGACATATCGGGTCTCCTTATTCGCTATCGCTATCGGCCGCAACGTCTTCCGCCGGGGCGGCGTCGTCAGCAGAGGCTTCGGTGGTTTCTGCAACCGGTGCACGAGGCTCACGACGTTCAGCACGACTTTCGGCGGCTTTGATCGGGCTCTGTTCGGTAACGGCTTCTTTGGTCTTCAGGATCATGTGACGGATGATCGCGTCATTGAAACGGAAGGTGGTTGCCAATTCGTCCATGACGTCGTTGCTAGCTTCAACGTTCAACAGGATGTAGTGGGCTTTGTGGACATCATCAATTGAGTAAGCCATCTGACGACGACCCCAATCTTCTTGACGATGAATAGTGCCACCGGCTTCGGTGACAGAGGTTGTGTAACGCTCAACCATGGCCGGAACTTGTTCCGACTGATCAGGATGAAACATCAACACGATTTCATAGTGTCGCATTTCGCGTCTCCCTATGGGTTTAAGTCTGGCTACCCTTCGGCACGCAGACAAGGAGTGGTTAATCCCCGGTTTTCCGGGGCGCGGAAGTGTAAGGCGGAAGCGTTGTTAAAACAAGGTCACTTCGGCGATGTCCTTGACTCCCGCCCGCAGCATCATGAGCCGCTCCAGCCCCAGAGCAATGCCCGAGCACGCTGGCATCTGCGGCAATGCGGCTAACAAGGCCTGATCAATGGGCACCGGTGGCAATCCCTCAGATTCCCGTTGGGCCAGGTCCGCCTCAAAACGCGCCTGCTGCTCCAGGGGATCGGTCAGCTCCCAATACCCATTGGCCAGCTCCAGTCCGTGATAGAACAACTCAAATCGATCCGCGCAAGGATGACCCTGGTGCTCGACATGCCGGGCCAATGCGGCCTGCTCGGCTGGGTAGTGGGTCAAAAAGACCGGCGCCTGGCGCCCAAGGTTCGGCTCGACAAAACCAGCGCACAGCCACTGCAACGCCTGAGTGCGCGTCAGCGC
>CALKMT010000193.1 GCA_938091715.1 uncultured Litorivicinus sp. | reverse complement strand
CGGCTTGGGCCTGACCATTGCGATGAAGTGCTGTACCGAGTTGGGCGGCCAGTTAAACCACGTGCCGTCGACCTTGGGCGGCGCTTGTTTTGAAGTGCGTTTGCCGTATTTAGCCGCGCCAGTTGAATCCCAGGCGCCGGTGGTTGATCACAACACTGACGATGTCTTGCGCAACCTGCGGGTCCTGATGGTGGATGACGATCCTGACGTGGCGCTGTTGACCCGTCGGGAGCTGCGCGACGTGTTGGATCACCTGTCGGTTGAACACTCGCCGACACGGGCCTTGGAACAACTCCAACAAGATCCACCGGATGTGCTGATTTCAGACTATTTCATGCCCGAGATGGACGGCACCGAGCTGATTCGTCGGGCACGGGCGCAAGGGTTTGATGGTTGGATCATTGGAGCCACCGGTGCTGTGTTGTTCGAGGGCGTGCACCCGATGCAGGAGGCCGGCTCCGATTGCGTGGTTGAAAAGCCCCTCGAGGCGCAAAAATTAAAGGCCCAGTTTGCCGAGCTGGTGCGGCCCTATGCCGGCGATTTTCAGCGCGCTGTGCAAAGTTTGGAGCGGGCGTGAAGTGGTCCTTGGTTGGGTCGGGGTGGCTTAGGTGAGTAAACCCTTGGCCGGTGTCCGAGTCCTGGATCTGACCAATGTTCTGGCCGGCCCCTTTGCGGCCTATCAGTTGTCCCTCTTGGGCGCCGAGGTCATCAAGATCGAGAGTCCTCAAGGGGATTTGGCCCGGGAATTAGGCGCCAGTCCTCAGGCCGCAGCGAACAAGATGGGCCTGTCGTATTACGCCCAAAACGCGGGCAAACAATCGATCGTCTTGGATTTGAAAACCGCCCCGGGTCGGCAGGTGTTTTTTGACTTGCTGGACACGGCCAGGGTGGTGATTGAAAATTTTCGCCCTGGGGTGATGGATCGCCTACAACTCGGGTTCGATGTCCTGAAACAGCGTAACCCCCAACTGGTGTATTGCGCCATTTCAGGCTTTGGCCAGACCGGCGATTTGGCCAGCACACCCGCTTACGATCAAATCATTCAGGGTTATTCGGGTGTCATGAGTATCACCGGGCACCCCGAGGGGCCTGCCACTCGGGCTGGATTCCCGGTGGCCGACACCGTCGGCGGTCTGACCGCCGCCATGGCCATTTGCGCGGCGTTGAACCGGACCGATCAAGCCCAGTTGATTGACGTCTCCATGCTGGAAAGCTTGATGAGCACCCTGGGCTGGGCGGCGTCGAATCAACTGCAAGCAGGGGTTTCGGCCACGCGTTTGGGCAATGAAAACATGACCTCGGCGCCCTCGGGCGCCTTTGAGACGGCGGACGGATTGCTGAACGTGGCGGCCAACCAAGAGGCTCACTGGCAACGCCTTTGTGTGGCGCTTGATTGTCAGGATTTGTTGCAGGACGGCCGTTTCCAGACCCGGGACCTGCGCAAACAGCATCGGGCCGAGCTGAACCAAGTCTTGGCGCCGATATTCAAACGCCAAGCAACCCAGCATTGGGTCGCGCATTTGTCTCGGGCCAATATCCCGGTCGGCCCGGTTTTGTCGCTCGAGGAATCCTTGCAACAGGAGCAAGTCATCGGGCGCGGGTTTATTGACCCTGACCATCGCCTGGTGACTAATGGGTTCTTGCTGAATGGCCAGCGGTTGCGTCCCAATTCGCCACCGCCAACACTGGACCAAGACCGGCTCAAGATCTTACGAGACCTGGGTTACACCGACGCACAAATTGAGGCGCTGCATGAGTGATGTTTCAGACTGGTGGCAAACCGCCATCATTGACATGGAGCCTGGCAAGATTGCGTTCCGCGGCCGGCCCGTCCAGGACCTCATTCAATCCGCAGGCTTTGTCGAAACCATTTGGCATCTGGTCTTGGGTACCCAAGCCACCGCCGGACAATTGCGCATCCTCGAGGCGGCTCTGGTGGCGGCGGTTGACCACGGCCCTCAGGCGCCCTCGATCGCTGCTGCTCGCATGGCGGCCACCTGCGGGGTGGGCCTGAACAATGCCATGGCCACCGGGGTGAATCTGTTGGGCGATGTGCACGGTGGGGCCGGTCAGCAGTGCTTAGAGCTGTTGCAAGCCTTGGTGGAGGCCGGGCCGACTGAAGCGGCGGCCGAGGCGCTGGTGGCCGACTATCAACGGGATGTGGGCCGGCACATTCCGGGCTTTGGCCATCGCTTTCACCGCCCCGAGGATCCCAGAACACAGCCGTTGTTCGAGGTGGCCCGTCAGGCGGCGGATGCTGGAGTCAATCTGACGTATTTAACGGCGGCAGAACGTCTGCAACAGGCCATCAGTCAGGGCAAGCCCCAGGGCGTGGCGATCAATATTGATGGGGCTACAGCCGCTCTGTATGGCGCGATTGGAGTGCCCGCCGAGTTGGCCCGGGGTTTGTTTTGCATCAGCCGCTCGGTGGGGATCCTGGCCCATGCTTGGGAACAGGGCCAGCAAGGGGGGCGCAACAAAGGCCCAACGCCACCCCATTACCGTTGGACGTACACTGGCCCTTAATCGATCGGATTGACCACCGTATCCCAGGTGGCCAGAAACTGACGGCGTTTGGCCGGATCCAAGTACAGAATTAGGGCCGGCGTCAGGCGAATAGATTTGCGCGGTGCGCCGACTTGTCGATACAACTGATTCAATCGCGACCCGGCGGGCAACAATGCTTGGCCTGCGTCTGAACGCACGAAATCAATGAACTCTTTGGCTCCGCTGGGGTTGCCCGACCACTTGGGAATCCAAGCCGTACGGGGCATCACCAACTGATAGTCACCAAATACCTTGATAGCCAGTTTGGGATTGGCCTGAACCCTGGCCTGGGCGTACGAGCCCAGTACGTTATACGCCAGGTCGACGGTGCCGGATTCCACCGAGTCAATCATCTGTGCCGAGCAACAGCGCAGGGACCAGCCGCCTGAAGACCCGATCGCATCCAGCATCGGCCAGTAGGCTGAGGACTGCTCGACGTCCTGGGTGGCCAACAGATAACCCACGCCGCTTTGACGCGGATCGTA
>CALKMT010000192.1 GCA_938091715.1 uncultured Litorivicinus sp. | reverse complement strand
GGTTCCCCCGAGGCCCGCAGTGTAAAGCACCTGCGCCTTGGTCTGTAGGGTAGAACCCAGAAAATCGGCTTTCCGGCCAAGCATGCCTTGTTAATAAATCCACCACCCCTTATACCTATCCGTATGAGTGGTTATTTCCTGCGGCGTTTCCTGCTAATTATTCCGACCTTTATCGGCATTACCCTGATGGTATTTGCGGTGACGCGGGTGGTGCCTGGCGGCCCGATCGACCGTGCCTTGGCCCAGGCCCAAGCCGTTCAGGAAGGCCAGGCGGCCGTGTCGGTCCGAGAGGAGACCAATTCGACCTTGTCGGCGGCCCAGTTAGACCAGCTCAAGGCCTATTACGGCTTTGACAAGCCGGTCTTGGAAAGTTACGTGCACTGGCTGGGTCAGGTGATCCAATTGGATCTGGGCCGATCGACCCGCTACAACGAGCCGGTCTGGGAGACCATCGCCGATCGCCTACCGATCAGTATCTACTACGGCGTGGTGACGCTGGTACTGACCTATCTGATTTGCATCCCGCTGGGCATATACAAGGGCATCAAGCACTCGGGCACCTTTGATCACGCGTCCTCGGCGATTGTTTTCATTGGCTATGCCGTGCCCGGTTATATTGTGGGTATTGCCCTGCTGACCGCGCTGGCTTCTGAAACCGAGGTCTTTCCCCTGGGCGGTTTTGTCAGCGATGACTTTGACGACATGGATTTTTGGGAGCAGGTGCGTGACGTGATTTGGCACAGCGTGTTGCCATTGATCAGTTACATGGTCGGCAGCTTTGCGGTCATGACCTTTATGGTCAAAAACAGCCTGATGGACAACTTGGCAGCGGATTATGTACGCACCGCGATGGCCAAGGGCCGCAGCTTTCGTGGCGCGGTTTGGCATCATGCCCTGCGCAACAGCTTGATCCCGCTGGCGACTCATTTCGGCAACAACATCGCGTTAATTTTGACCGGGTCGTTATTGATCGAAACCATTTTCAACATTGATGGATTTGGGTTGCTGGGTTACGAGTCGTTAGTCGAGCGGGATTACCCGGTGGTGCTGGGCATTTTGGTCATCAGCAGCCTGCTGTTTCTGATCGGCAATATTCTGTCGGATCTGTGTGTCGCCCTGGTCGACCCAAGGGTCAAGTTTCGATGAGAATCGATCCCCTAACACGCCGGCAGTTCAAGCGCTTTCGAGAGATCAAACGCGGCTGGTACAGCGCGGTGGTGTTGGTCCTGCTCATTCTGAGTACGGCGTTTACCGAGCTGTTGGTCAACAACCGCGCGCTGGTGGTCAACTATCAGGGCGAATGGCACTTTCCGACCTACGCCGGGTTTAAGCCTGGCACGACCTTTGGGCTGGACTACCAATACGAGACCAACTATCGCGAACTGAAGTCCCGTTTGCAGTCCACCCAACAGGGCTGGGTGTTGCTGCCACCGGTGCCCTTTAGCCCCTATGAAATCAATACCTATGAGGGGCAATTCGCCCCCCACCCACCCAACGCCGAACAGGGCCATTATTTGGGCACGGATACCGCAGGCCGCGATGTGCTAGCCCGCCTGGTGTATGGATTCCGCATTGCCATCTGGTTTAGCTTAATCCTGTTGGTCACGACCTTTGCGGTTGGGATCAGCGTGGGGTGTGCCATGGGCTACTTTGGCGGGACCTTTGACTTGTTTTTCCAGCGGCTGATTGAAATATGGTCGAACGTGCCGTTTTTGTACGTGATCATGATCATCGCGTCGATCATTACCCCAAGCTTTGGCCTGCTGGTGTTGCTGATGGTGGTGTTTGGCTGGATGGGCATGACCTGGTACATGCGCACGGCCACCTACAAAGAATCGGCCCGGGACTATGTGATGGCATCCAGATCCTTAGGTGCGTCGCACAGTCGATTGATATTTAGACATATTTTACCCAATACCCTTTCGCTGATTATCACCTTTGTGCCCTTTTCGATCACCGGCGGGATCACCAGCCTAACCTCACTGGACTATTTAGGATTTGGCCTGCCCCCTCCGACCCCCAGTTGGGGAGAGCTGTTAAAACAAGGCACCGATAACCTGGATGCACTTTGGATTGTGTCCTCAGTCGTAGGGGCATTGGTCATACTCTTGGTCATGGTGACCTTTGTGGGCGAGGCTATCCGCGAAGCCTTTGACCCGAAACAACACACAATTTACGAATAACAACGAGGAAGTTCTCATGCGAGGATTAATCACCGCTACCGCCCTGATGTTCAGTTGGGTTCCCACGGTCTGGGCCCTGAGCTACGAGCCGCTGGGGCTGGACGCCCTTCCAGCCGACCTGAGCTGGCAATCCGGCAGTGCCCCACCGGTTAGCGGCAGCCCGAATGCCATCGCTGGGGGCACCTTGCGCATGCATGTGCTCAGTTACCCACTAACGTTGCGTACGGTAGGCCCGGATTCAAACAGCAGTACCCGCGGCATTATCCTGGACAATCAGTGGTCATTGACCGGGTTGAATCCCAACGACGAAACCGTTGTTCCGGTCTTGGCAGAATCTTGGGCCTATGACACGGATGGCAAGACGGTGTACTACAAGTTGCGCCCCGACGTCCGTTGGAGCGATGGGCAGCCAGTGACCGCGGATGACTATGTCTACACGCTTGAATTTATGCGCTCCGAGGCGATTGTGGCGCCCTGGTACAACAACTATTACAGCGAACAAATTCTGGACGTCAAAAAGTATGACGAGCACACCATTTCGGTGACCTCGGCGGTTAAAAAGGCACCGGTTGACCTGCAACTTTCGGTCAG
>CALKMT010000191.1 GCA_938091715.1 uncultured Litorivicinus sp. | reverse complement strand
TCTCACCGGCCATTTCAGCTGCTTCACCAGCGCGGATGGCAGCGATTCTGCTGCTGTCGCGGCGGTTCATCTGACCAGCACCGATACCAACGGTCATGCCGTGGCGGACATAGACAATGGCGTTTGACTTAACAAACTTGGCGACGGTCCAGGCAAATTCGAGGTCTTGGGTCTGCTGTGCCGTGGGTTGAACGGTGCTGACGACGGTCCATTGATCGATGTTTGCCAGATCACGATCCTGAACGAGCAGTCCGCCGTTGACCCGTTTCCAGTCATGTCCGCTGCCGCGCTGGGACAGATCGCCAGTACTCAGAACGCGAACGTTTTGTTTTCGGGCGCAGATTTCCAGGGCCGAGTCACTGACGCCGGGGGCGATAATGACCTCAACGAATTGACGCTCCAGGATGGCCTCGGCGGTGGCTTGGTCCAGTGGGCGGTTAAACGCGATGATGCCGCCAAACGCACTGGTGGGGTCGGTTTTGAAGGCTCGATCGTAAGCCGCCAGCAAGGTGTCGGCGACGGCAACGCCGCAGGGGTTGGCGTGCTTGACGATGACGCAGGCGGGTTGGCTGAATTCGCGCACACACTCCAGCGCAGCGTCAGTATCGGCGATGTTGTTAAAGCTCAGCGCCTTGCCTTGCAGTTGCTCAGCGCTGCCGATGTGCGCACCGGTCGAGCCGTCGCGATAAAAGGCAGCCTGCTGATGGGAGTTTTCACCGTAGCGCAGGGTTTCACCCTGGCTCAGGTTCAAGGTCAATGACGCCGGGAAG
This sequence comes from uncultured Litorivicinus sp., assembly GCA_938091715.1. Taxonomy (GTDB): domain Bacteria; phylum Pseudomonadota; class Gammaproteobacteria; order Pseudomonadales; family Litorivicinaceae; genus Litorivicinus. Next base: position 17,215 of record CALKMT010000191.1, on the reverse strand, counting down.
GGTTGCTCAGGCTCGGCAGTTTGCTGGGCCATCCACTGGGCAATGGCTCCGTCGTATTGCGCGGTATGCGCAAAGGCCTTGGCAGCCAGCTTCTGGCGCGTTGAATAGGGCAGGCCGTCACCGGTCACCTGGCTCAGGACCTCTGTGTAGTCGCTGGGCGAGGTCACGATGCCCACCCACTGGTGGTTTTTCGCCGACGCCCGCACCATGGCCGGGCCGCCAATGTCGATTTGCTCAACCGCCTCGTTATAGTCCGCACCTCGGGCCAGGGTCTCCTGAAAGGGATACAGGTTGACCACCACCAAATCGATTTCTGGGATGCCGTGCTCTTGCATAACCGCCCCATCTTGATCGCGCCGTCCTAACAAGCCGCCATGGATCTTGGGGTGCAGAGTTTTTACCCGGCCGTCCATGATCTCCGGGAACTGTGTGACTTCGCTGACTTTGGTCACAGCGATACCCGCCTCGCTGATGGCCTTGGCGCTGCCGCCGGTCGACAGAATCTCAATGCCTGCCTCGGTCAATCCACGAGCCAATTCAATTAGGCCGGTTTTGTCCGAGACGCTGACCAGAGCGCGTTTAGGATGAAGGGGTTGGGTCATTTTTCCTCACAATAAGCCGTGTTTGGCTAGTTTCGTCCTGAAGGTTCCGCGGGAAATGCCAAGCATCTTCGCCGCTGTTGATTGGTTACCACCGGCCAGTTCAAGCGTCATGCTAAGCAAGGGTCCTTCGACCTCGTGTGACACCAGCTGATACAAATCCCGTGGAGGCTCGCCCTCGAGCGATCTAAAATAATCCGTCAAGGCCAGGGTGACTGCCTGGCGCAGGCTAAGGTTGTTGCTCATGCGGCTTGCTCCTGGATCCAAGCCAACTGCAATTCCGGTGTCTCGAGTTGATAAAAGCCGCCCAGCGACTCCCGAGGCCAGCCGGCGGCTTGCCAATACCAGTTCAAATGTTTACGGGCAAAACGCACCCCCATCCATTCGCCATAAAAGTGATACAGGCTTTGCAGGTGTGATTGGATAACCGACAGCCGCTCGGTGGCCGGAATCTGGCGGTCCTCATGGTCGCCGCTCAAATACCGATGGACCTGCTCGATCAGCCAAGGGTTGCCCTGGGCTGCGCGGCCGATCATGACCGCATCGGCGCCGCTGTCACTCAGAATGTGTTTGGCCTGCGCTGCATTCCGGATATCGCCATTGGCGATTAATGGCATGTCGACGGCGTCACGAACCCGTTTCAACGTGTCGTGTTCGGCTTGGCCTTTGAAGTGTTGCGCCCGGGTACGTCCATGCAGGGCTAGGGCTTGGATGCCCTCGGCCTGAGCCATCTGGGCCAAATCCACCGCGGTCAGGTGATCGGCGTCCCAACCGGTGCGTGTTTTTAGGGTGACTGGCAGCGGAACGGCAGCCACAACGCTGCGCAATATGGTGCGAACGCGGCTCAGGTCCTTTAGCAAGGCAGAACCGGATGCGGCTCCGCAGACTTTTTTTGCGGGGCAGCCTAGGTTGATGTCAATAATCTGAGCGCCGCGTTCGGCCAAGGCTCGGGCGGCGTCTGCCATTTGACTTGGATCCGCACCTGCGATTTGCACAGAGATCAACCCAGGGTTTTGACGAAAGTCCAAGCGAGTTCGGCTTTTTGCGCTGTTCCACAGCTTGGTGTCCGAGATGAGCATTTCGCTGGTGGCCAGTGCGGCGCCGTACTGAACGGAAATTTGCCGGCACGGGCGATCGCTTACGCCGGCCATGGGCGCAAATAGAACTTGACCGTGAATGTCGTAATCACCGATGCGCATGGCGTGCCCCGGAACCGTGAGGCGCCGAATTGTATGCGATTTCAGCGGCGTTAGCGAGGTGGCAGCACCTGCGCGGTGGTCTTGAGCCCGGTATCGATGGCCTGCCATTCGACGCGGTCAATCTGTTGCGCCGGGATCTGAATATCTAGGCGCAACTGGCCCGCAACTTGGCCAGACAGGTAGTCCAGTGGTTCAAAGGTTCGAGACAGTCGGTCGCCATCCCCTTGAACAATCATTAGTCGAAGATTGGGCCAAGGATGGGGGATCGCGGTCAGCGGCGTTAGTTTGGCTTGGATCTGGCTGGACGTGTCCGATGTCTGAGCAATGTTGAGGGTTTCTGTTTGCCAAATGCGCGGCTGGACGTCGATGGGGTGCGCGCCACAGTTCATCCACTGGCACAGAGGGGTTTGAATCGCGGCGACACGAGGGTCACTCCAACCCTCGCCTGACGCTTTTAGGAATACAAAGACCAGGCCGCCTATCAGGGTGCACAGGCACAAAAATGCGGCGCTACCCCAACCCCAAAGCGGACGCTTTTTTTTCCCAGCGAGCGGTTGTGTTGAGTTGGTTTCTGTTAGACCCACATGCCCGCATCGGTCGCAGTCCAGGACCTCTGAATCGGCGGGGTCGATCGCATAGTGTGCGGGGGTTTGGCAGCGAGCACATCGCAATTGGCTTTGCATGGCGTAACCATAGGATCAAAGCCCGGATGGCGCTGTGAACCATCAGGCAGATTACCTGCCCGATGGTCTAGTTTTTGCGCTTGGTTCCCGTCAGACGACACCATTCGCCTAAGGAGGCCGGTGCGTCAAAGTCGATGTCTGGATAGGCCTGCATGACAGCCTCGGCTTGTTCGGTCAGCAGGCCTGACAAAACCAAGGTCCCGCCGGGTTCCAGGTACTGCGTCAGCAACGGCGCCAGCGACTGCAGTGGGCCGGATAAAATATTGGCCATGACCATTGGATAGGGGTGTTCGGCGTGAAAATCCTCGGGCAAGGCCGTGGTGACGCGGCTGCCAAAGCCATTTCGCTGGGCATTGTCCTGCATCGCGCTCAGTGCCTGAGGGTCAATGTCGGTGCCATCGGCTTGCTGAGCGCCCAGCATCAGGGCCGCCAGGGCCAACACGCCACTGCCACATCCAAAGTCGAGAACCCGCGGCGGCATAGAGGCCAGGCTGTCCAAGAACTCGAGGCACAAGGCGGTGGTGGGGTGGGTGCCGGTACCAAAGGCCAGCCCCGGATCCAGGCGCAGGTTAACCGCTTCGGGGTCGGGGCAGGGGTGCCAGCTGGGTACAATCCATAGCCGCTGGCCAAAGCGCATCGGTTGAAAGGCATCCATCCAAACCCGGGTCCAATTCTGGTCCTGAATGTCGCTGATCACGATGGCCGGGGCAGCATCGCCCAGCGCATCGATGAGGGCGTTTTGGCAAGCCGCCCTGAGCAGGGCGTCGTCTTCGTCCTGACCAAAGATCGCCTGAATCTGGCAGCGGGGCCACAGAGGGGCAGCGCCCGGCGGCGGCTCAAACAGTGGATTGTCTTCGGCGTCGGTGATGGTCACCGCCAAGGCGCCATTGTCCTCCAGAACTTGCTCGACGACGGCGACTTGTTCAGCGGTTACCGCCAAGCGCAGGGCGCGCCAGTCGCTCACAGGCCGAGTTTCTTTTCGAGGTAGTGAATGGAGACACCCCCCTCACGAAATCCTTCATCGGCACACAGGTCTTGATGCAACGGCCCATTGGTTTTGACCCCGTCCACGATCATCTCACCCAAGGCGATCTGCATGCGGTCCAACGCACCCACGCGGGTGTCGGCATGGGTCAAGATCTTTGCGATCAGCGAGTCATAGTGCGGCGGCACACGGTAACCCGAATAGATATGCGAATCGACGCGTACGCCGGGTCCGCCCGGGGCGTGCCAGTTGTTGATGGTGCCTGGGGAGGGCATAAAGTTGACCGGATCCTCGGCGTTAATTCGGCACTCAAATGCATGGCCGTTGACCTGTATTTCGTCCTGGGTAACGGACAAGGGTAGGCCCGAGGCGATACGCAATTGTTCAGCGACAATGTCAACGCCGGTGATTAGCTCGGTCACCGGGTGCTCGACCTGAACGCGCGTGTTCATTTCGATGAAATAGTACCCGCCGTCCTCGTATAGGAATTCAAAGGTGCCGGCGCCGCGATAACCAATGGTTTTGCAGGCCTGGACGCAGGATTCAAATACCGCCGCCCGTGCCTCGGGATCCAAGGCGGGTGCCGGGGCCTCTTCGATCACTTTTTGGTGGCGGCGCTGCAGCGAGCAATCCCGGTCGTATAGGTGCACGGCGTTGCCATGCTCGTCTGCCAGAACTTGAATTTCAACGTGCCGCGGTCGCTGCAGGAATTTCTCTAGGTATACCGTGTCATCGCCAAAGGCGACTCGGGCTTCGGCCTGAGTCACCTCAATGGAATTGATCAGCTCGGCTTCTTCGTTGACCACACGCATGCCGCGACCACCGCCGCCGGATGAGGCCTTGATGATGACCGGGTAGCCAACGCGCTTGGCAATCGCTTTAACCGCGGCCGGGTCGGTGGGCAACGGACCATCTGAGCCCGGAACGGTGGGTACACCGGCCTTCTTCATGGCCTGAATAGCGCTCACCTTGTCGCCCATCAGGCGAATGGTTTCCGCCCGTGGGCCGATAAACACGAATCCAGATTCTTCGCAGCGCTCGGCAAAATCGGCGTTTTCGGACAAAAATCCATAACCCGGGTGGATCGCCTCGGCCTCGGTGATTTCCGCGGCCGCAATCAAGGCGGGTACGTTCAGGTAGCTTTTGGCGCCTGGTGCCGGACCGATGCAAACCGACTCGTCAGCAAGGCGAACGTGCATCAAATCTCGGTCGGCGGTGGAGTGGGCCGCTACGACTTTGATGCCTTGAGCTTTACAGGCACGCAGGACGCGAAGGGCGATCTCGCCACGGTTGGCGATTAAGACTTTCTTAATCATCAGTCAATCACAAACAAAGGCTGATCGAATTCAACCGGGTCGCCGTCCTGGCACAGGATGGCTTTGACGGTGCCTGCTTTGTCGGCGGTGATCTGGTTCATCATTTTCATGGCTTCCACGATGCACAGCGGGTCGCCGACGTTGACGCTTGAACCGACCTCGACGAAGTTGCCAGCGTCTGGGTTGGGCGCGGCGTAGTAGGTACCCACCATGGGGCTCAGAACCTGGTGGCCGCTGACAATCTGTGGCTCCTCGGCAGCAGCAGGCGCGGCCGCGGGGGCAGCGACTGGCGCGGCTACGGCGACTGGCGCGGGGGCGGGGGCCATGGCGACCGGTGCAGCCGCCGAACGGGTGATGCGAACCGCTTCTTCGCCTTCTTTGATCTCGATTTCATGTACGTCCGAGTCGTGCAGTAACTCGATCAGTTTTTTAATCTTGCGAATGTCCATGCGGTCTTAACCTACCTGTAGCTGTTTCAATGCGGCCTGCAACGCCAACTCGTATCCCTGTGCACCTAACCCCATGATCACCCCGTGGGCGATTGGACTTAGATAACTGTGATGACGGAAGGCCTCGCGGGCGTGAGTATTAGAAAGATGTATTTCGATAAAGGGCATTTCGGTGCCGGCCAAGGCGTCACGTAAAGCCACGGAAGTATGCGTGTAGGCCCCAGGGTTGATCAGAATGAAATCAACCTGCTGTTGAGCCGCTTGGTGGATGGCATCGACCAACACGCCTTCGTGATTGCTTTGAACACAGGTCAGGGCGTGACCTGCCTGTTCAGCCAGTTGCTGAACGCGCTGCTCGATATCGGCCAAGGTCTCGGCGCCATAGATCTGTGGTTCCCGAGACCCCAGCAGATTTAAATTAGGACCGTTGATTAATAACAGCTTGGCCACGGGCATTCCCTTTATCCGAATGTCGCAAGTTTGGAGTAAATGGCGACAAAATCCAATAAAAAGCCGCTAATTAATCGGAAATGATCGCCAAGAGGCGTTTTTCGGGCGGATAGCAAAATCCGCTGTCAGCGCATCCTTGCAGCGCCAACCACAGCTCGCCAGATTGATCGACCGTCAGTTGGGTCTGAAATTTATGGCGCATGACTTGCACACTGCCCCGCAGCGGATCCTGCACAGTGTCCAGCGTCGGTTGAGTCCAGCTCAGCAGAGTGCTGCCCTGCTGATCATTCACTTGAGGTTGAAAATCTTTGACGTACAGATAAAAGCCGGGTTGGACCTGAACATCGATAACCCAGCCGTTGGCGGTTTGATTGGCGATAGCGGTGTAGGCCTCGTACGGCGGCGGATAGGTCGGGTTGAGACTATTCGCCAATGCAAGGATTGAAATTGGCATTACAACCAAAAAGGAAGTGATAGTCTTAAACACATCGTGCTCCTAAGGATTGATATGAGTCAGGATTCAGACGCCATTATAGACGCCGTGAACAACGCAAAACGTTTTCAGTGGCCCTCTTGGATCGGTCGAGCTGGGGCCATAGGGTTCGCCGTCCTGATTCTGTTGACCGTTATTCTAGGCTTTTGGTTCAGTCAGGTGCCAGCCCAGTTATCCCCCGAGCAGGTTATCCAAGAAACCCATCAGGGCGCGGACCCAAAACCGGGCAGTGTGTTGACGGGCTCGCTGTTGAGTGTCACGCAAACCCTGCTTAACAAACCCGGCGGTTACCTAAGCAACGATGTAACGCCCCCGGGGGTGTTGTTGGACAACATGCCAAATTTTGAGTGGGGTGCCTTGGTTCAAAGCCGGGATCTGGCGCGGGCCTTGCGCAAAGATTTCAGCCGATCGCAATCTCAATCGACCGAAAATCCGCACTTGGTGATTGCTGAGCCGGCCCTGAATTACGATTCCGAGAAATGGTTTCCTTCGGCTGAGGGCAGCTATACCAAGGCCGATCAGGCGTTGCAGGCGTATTTGCGGGACCTGTTAGATCCGGATCAACCCGACAGCCAATTCTTTGCCCGGGCCGATAATCTGCGCGGTTGGTTGTCCGACGTGGAAACCCGGCTGGGCTCGTTGTCACAGCGGCTAAGCGCCAGCGTTGGCCAGGTACGCATTAACACCGATTTGTCTGGGGATGCGGCTGCCGAGCAGTCAACGCCTGCACCGGCGGCGCAAATTGTGAAGACCCCCTGGTCGGAAATCGACGATGTGTTTTTTGAGGCCCGGGGCAGTGCCTGGGCGCTGATCCAGTTTATGAAGGCCGTGGAAGTGGATTTCTCGGGGGTCTTGCAGGACAAAAATGCCACGGCATCCATTCGCCAAATTATCCGCGAGTTGGAAGCCACCCAGGACACCGTCTGGAGCCCTGTGATTATGAATGGATCGGGTTTTGGACTGTTCGCAAACCATTCGCTGGTCATGGCCAGTTACATCAGCCGCGCGCACTCGGCCATTACGGACCTGCGGTCATTGCTCAGCGAAGGCTAGTCTTCAAATGAGGCAAACAGACTGGCCAATACCGATTGGCCTTTCTCTTTCTTTTGTTCTTCGGTGATGGGCGTGCGCCCCTCCCAAAACACATGGGCCTCGGGTAATTCTTCGATAAACCTTGAGGGAGAGGTTTCGACTTTTTCGCCCCCCATACGGCGGCTGTTGCAGTAGGTTAGGGTCAGTTCCCGCATGGCCCGGGTCACGCCCACATAGGCCAGTCGACGCTCTTCTTCGATGCTGTCATTTTCGATGCTGGCGCGGTGGGGCAGAATGTTTTCCTCGCAGCCGATCAGGGTGACGTAGGGAAATTCCAGGCCCTTGGCGGCGTGCAAGGTGGCCAACTGCACCCGGTCGCTGTCGTCCTCTTCTTCTTGGCGCTCTAGCAAATCCCGTAATACAAGTTTGCGAATCGCAGCCTCGACCGCTGATTCGTCGGCCGCCTCGTCAGGCTCTTCTTGCCCTTCAAGCTCGACCATCTCGTCATCTATTTCAGGCTCGTGATGAAGATCCTTGCGCAGGGCATCGATCAAGAATTGCAGGTTGGCAATTCGACGCTCGCCCTGGGCTTCGGTGTTGGATTCTGCGCGCAACCAATCCTCGTAGCCGATCTCAACAAACAGCTCCATGATGGCGCGTAGTCCGTTGCCCTCGTCCAGTGCTTGGCGCTTTTCCCAGATCATTTCTGAAAAGGTTTGTAAGCGTTGCAGTTGAGCTTCGTTGAGTTGCTGGGCCAGGCCCAGTTCGTCCATGCATCCCAGCATGGGCTTATCTCGCTCCCGGGCATACTCGCCGAGTCGCTCAAGGGTGCTGATGCCGATGCCCCGGCGGGGCGTGTTGATAATTCGCAACAGAGCATTGTCGTCGTCTGGGTTGAGCAGCAGTCGCAGATAGCCCATCGCGTCGCGGATTTCCGAGCGTGAAAAGAAGCTGGTGCCGCCGGTCATCTTGTAGGGCACTTTGAAGCGCTGCAGGCTGAGCTCGAGTTGCCGAGCCTGATGGTTCGAGCGATACAGCACGGCGTAGTCACGGTAATGGCTATTGTTGCGCAATCGATGGTCAATGATAGCGCCCACCACACGCTCGGCTTCGGCCTCCTCGTTGGCACAGGCCAGGATTTGAATGTCTTCCCCTTCGCCTTTGTCGGACCAGAGGGTTTTCTCGTGCTCGTGGGGGTTGTTACTGATCAGTTGGTTGGCCGATTTCAGGATGCCGTTGGTCGAGCGATAGTTTTGCTCAAGCTTGATCACTTTGAGCGAGGGATAATCGCGGCCCAGCTCGAACAAGTTTTCGGGTCGAGCGCCGCGCCAGGCATAAATGGATTGGTCGTCATCACCGACCACAGTTAAGGCCTCTCGAGGCCCCACCAGTTGTTTGACCAAGCGGTATTGAGCGCCATTGGTGTCTTGGTATTCGTCGACCAGCAAATGGCGAATTTTGTTCTGCCAGCGCGTGCGAATGGTCTCGTTGGACTCGAGTAGCCAGGTGGGCAGGGCAATCAGATCGTCGAAATCAACGCAGTTGCAAGCCTTTAAGTAGCGTTGCAGCTTTTCATACAGGGCGGCAAAGGCGGCGTCATCTTCGCTTTCCGCATGCGACAAGGCCTCGCTGGGCTTGCGCAAATCATTTTTCCATTCGCTGATCCGGTGTTGAGCAATCTTGGCGCGTTCTTTATCGGCCTCGCCTGAGGCGGACATCATGTCGGTTAAGATGCTCAGGATGTCGTCACTGTCCAGGATCGAGAAGCCGCGTTTCATCCCTAGCGCGGTTAATTCGCGTTTGATGAAGTTCAGCCCGAAGCTGTGAAAGGTTCCAACAGACAGCCCCCGGCCTTGGCCCTTGTCGAGCAATCCGTCGACCCGTTCTTTCATTTCCCGGGCGGCTTTGTTGGTAAAGGTCACGGCATAGATTTTGTTGGCAGGGTACTGGAGCACCTGGATCAGGTAGGCCATTTTGCGCGTGATGACGCTGGTTTTTCCTGAGCCGGCGCCGGCGAGCACAAGCAAGGGACTGCCGCTGTGTTTAACGGCTTCGCGCTGGCGCGGGTTGAGTTGAGATAAATCCAACGGTTACTCCTTCCTGGGGCGCGGATTCTAGCATCGCAAGCCTGATTTTTGGTTGCGAAAACCACGGTCTTAGGGTGTTAGCCAAACAATCCATGCAGGTACCACTGCTGGGTTCGTAAATCTTTAAATACCCACACCAGAGCGCCGGATTGGCTGGCCACGTGATAATCGCGTCGCCCCCCCTGGTCTTGCCACCAATGGGCCTCGATTCGTTCGGGGCCACGCAGCCATTGCAGGGTTTTTAAATCGTGAGGGGCCATTGGTAGCGGCGTTGGCAGCAGCCAGGTAGGTCGAATGTTGTCATAGGCGGCGGCCGGCTCTTGTACGTCGAGTCCAAAAGCCTGCTGAATGTTGGCCCGTTCAGGCAGCCAACTGGCGGCCAAATTTAGGCCCTGCAAGGCGTGCTTACCCAGCCGTGCTTGTAAGGCGATCAACAACTCACTTTGCGTGTCCTTGGGTTGCGGCTTCATTAAATCGCCGGTTTCCCCGCGCCAAACCCGAAAGCGATCGCTGGTCAGTTGGATGTCGATGACCGGGGCGCTCAGGGTAATTTTGTTCAGGTGCAGTTTGAGCGGCTCGATCATGGCTTCGGTTCGATGTAGACCCTGGCCTAGGGCCAGCGTCAACGGCTGTTGCTGGCGGTCTTCGTTGATAAACGTCAGGGTGAATTCTAGGCAGCTCCATTGACGGGTCTTTAGAAAGTTCGCCAACTGATCCAATAAGTGTTTAATCGGAAAAGCCAGAGCCTGGGCGTTATGACAGGCTTGCTGCAGGCTAAGGATGGAGTGGAAATTTTCCTGCGGTGTCCAGGTGGGGCGCAGATCGGGTTTGCGCCCCAGCAAGCGATCCAAATAGTCTTTCAACTCGATCGGGAAACGTCGGGCCAGGTCTGCCGAGGAAAACGCCAACAGGGACTCGATCTGGTTCAGCCCCATGGCACTCAAGCGTTGAATAAGTGGGGCGTTCAGCGGCAGGCGAGTCAGGGGTATTTTCGTTAGCCACTCTTGGGCTTGGTTTACATCCAAGGTTTGCCATTCCAGACGCGCCAGCAATACGGCGGCTTCTGGGTTGGGGCCCAGCGCGACTCGGCAGCGACCGATGTGGCGCAATGTTCGGCTGTGCAGGCGCTGCCACAGGGACTCCAGCCCACCAAAGAGCTTTTCGCTGCCGGCGACTTCGACGATCAAACAATCCTCGTTCCAGTGCACCCAACTGCTATGCCGATAAGCCCATTGAGCCAGCCCCTGCATCAATCCCTGCTCGGTGGCCAAGTGTCGTGGGTACAGTGTCAGATCCGCGCTGAGTGCGATGGCGGTGCCTTGGCTCATGCCCGGGTGAATGCCCAGTTTTTCGGCGTTCGGATCGGCACATAACACCCGTTGGTTTTCGATCACACAGCAGGGCGTGGTGGCCCCGCCAATCTGAGCGGCGGCCAGGGGCACGTCGTCGGCCAATATGGCGATGAACTGTCGTTTCATAGCGCCAGTTGCAGGCTGGGTTGCAATGACAGTCTGGGCTGGGGATCTAAATGCACAGGCCCTAGTTGGGCCGGTTTGGGTGCCGGCGGTGAGCAGGCCTGTTGGGCCAGCAATGGCATGACAATCGGCCGCTGTTGCGGGCCCCCTCGTTGCCTGACTATTTGGGCGTGCAAATGCCCCGCTGTCTGGCTGGGCCACAGCGCCACCCGGGCATGAGTGCCCGCGTCTGCAGGCCAGTGCTCGTCGTGTATTAGGTGGGCCAGGGTGCCGCCGGTCTCGGCGGCCATTTGTAAACGCCGCAGGGCTTTGTTGTTGGGCGGACGCCTTAACCAGGCCAAAGCACTGTCTACACAGCCGGATTGTAGGCATCGCTCTAAGGCCCACAGCGCATCCCCGGCATTTTCCGTGCGCAGGATCAGGCAGCGTTTTAATGCAATGCCGGCTTGGCGAATGCCTTGGGCACAGGGCTGCAGGGGCGGGTCTAGCCAAACCCAAAGGCGCTCATCTGCTTGAGCTAGGCTGGGCAGCAGCAGTTGCAGCTCGCCCTGCCCCGGGGCGGAGACTTGAATGTCGACCACCCCCTGTTTTGGCCAGCCGCCATGGGCCAGCAACTCGTCAAGCTGTGTGTGACCTGTGGTCCGGCCCTTTTCTCTGGGGGTCAGTTCGCCAGCCCAGACGGTTCCTTGATCCAGGAGAGATTGCAATGTGATGGATTTCATACTGTCTATATATACAGTATATACCTTGTGTTTAGTCAAGCCGCTAAGTGCTATGATTTGACCAAAGATCATCTGTAAATTTTAGGACCTCAAATGACCCTCCGTCGTACCAAAATCGTCGCCACGCTGGGGCCTTCCACTGACTCAGCTGAAAAAATTGACGCCCTCATTCAGGCTGGCGTGAATTGTGTTCGCATGAATTTTTCTCATGGCGAAGCGGCGGATCATTTGCAGCGGGCCGAGTGGGTTCGAGCGGCAGCCAAACAGAATCGTGTGCAGGTGGCCTTGCTGGCGGATTTGCAGGGGCCAAAAATTCGAGTGGCTCGATTTGCCGAGGGCCCAATTGAGTTAAACACTGGGGATGGGTTTGTCCTCGATGCCAGTTTGGATCGTGATGCTGGGGATCAGCATCAGGTCGGTATCGATTACAAGGCCTTGCCCCAGGACTGTGCTGCGGGGGATTTGTTGTTGCTGGACGATGGGCGCGTGACCCTGCGGGTCGAGTCCATCAGCGGCGATCGCATCACAACCCGTACCGAGCGAGCCGGGCGGTTAAGCAACAACAAGGGCATTAACCGCCAGGGCGGTGGCCTCAGTGCCCCGGCACTCACCCCCAAAGATTTGGCTGACATGCAGGTCGCGGTCAATATTGGCGTTGATTACATCGCCGTTTCGTTCCCGCGCAACGCGGCGGACATGCGCTTGGCACGTCGCGAAATGAAAGCGGTGGGCGGCGATGCTGCCTTGATTGCCAAGATCGAACGCGCCGAGGCGGTGGCCGATCATGCCACGCTGGATGCGATTATTCGTGAATCGGATGGCGTCATGGTGGCCCGTGGCGATCTGGGCGTCGAAATTGGCGACGCGTATTTGGTCGGGGTTCAGAAACGCATTATCCAGCGCGCGCGTGCACTGGATCGCATTGTGATTACCGCGACTCAAATGATGGAGTCGATGATTTCTAACTCATTGCCGACCCGCGCCGAAGTGTTTGACGTGGCCAATGCCGTGTTGGATGGAACCGATGCGGTCATGCTCAGTGGCGAGACCGCGGCCGGTGATTTTCCGATCGAGACCGTCGAGGCGATGGCCCGCACAGCCGAAGGGGCAGAGCGCGAGCCCGAGGCCCGTATCAGTGAAGCGCGATTGCAGCAAAACTTCAGCTCCCTAGACGAGTCAATTGCGCTGAGTGCAATGTATGCCGCCAACCGACTTAAAGGGGTGGCGGCCATTTTATGCTTAACGGAATCTGGCTCAACGCCCCGTTGGATGAGCCGCATCGGCTCGCATCTGCCGATTATTGCCTTGACTCGAGAGCCCAAGTCGCTGGGCCGCATGGCGCTCTATCGCGGGGTCTTTCCCGTGGCTTTGAACTATGAAGCCGTGCCCAGTTTGCGCGTTGATGAAACCGCAATCAGGGCCGCAGCCGACCTTGGCTATCTGAAACCCGAGGATCTGGTGATCTTTACCAAGGGCGATAATTTGGGGCAGTTGGGCGGCACCAACACGCTGAAAATTTTGCGCGTTGGGGACTTTCTATAAATGAAATGGCTGACGGCATTAGTGCTGTCGGTCTGCAGCATCCTTGTTCATGCTGCACCGGTGGTGACCCAAAACGGCACCGCAGTTGATTGGGTCTCCGAGTCCGATAGTTTTCGCCCTGGCCAAACTCACTGGTTGGGTTTGTCCATTACCCCAGCTCCTGGGTGGCATACCTACTGGCGCAATCACGGCGCTTCCGGCGCGCCGGCGACGCTGTCTGTTAATCCCAACCCAGCGGTCGTGATCGGTGGGCTGCGTTGGCCCGCCCCCGAACGAAAGGTCTTTGGCGGGCTGAACGTCTACGGATACGAATCCGAGGTGCTGCTGGCGATGCCTGCGGTGCTGACTCGTAACGAATCGGTCACCCTAACCGCCACGGCCAATTGGTTGGTATGCGCCGAACTATGCATTCCCGAATCCGCCGAATTGCAAATCACCCTGCGCCCCGGCGACGGTCAACCTAGTGATTGGGCGCAACGTTTTGGTCAGGCCCGCTCGGGTTGGCCAGCCCAAGATCCTTTACCGGGTCAGTGGGATTCAACGGGTCAGGCCGCGGTTGATCTGCCCCCGGGTATGGATGTGGGTACCTGGGCATTTTTCCCCTATGACAATCAGCGTTGGCCCGCCGAGCGCTACCAAGAAGTGCGCCCTTTCAATGGGCGAGTGGTGTTTGACGCGCCGCCCTCCGAGCAGTGGCCCAACGGAGAGTTGGTCAATTTGCAGGCGCGCCAAAGCTGGCGAGTCGAGTTCAGTGCCGCCAAGGTCAGCTCGGCCACGCCCTTGGCTTGGATGTTATTGGGTGCCTTTTTGGGCGGTTTGATTCTGAATTTAATGCCCTGTGTCTTTCCTGTGCTGTCGATCAAAGCGATGGGCATGATGCATCTGTCCGGGGCCGAGCAAAGCTTGCGTCGGCGGCGTGGTCACGTATTTGCATTGGGGGTGCTGGCCAGTTTTGTCGCCATGGGCGGGGTCTTGTTGGCCCTAAAATCCAGTGGCGCCGCGATTGGTTGGGGCTTTCAGCTGCAGTCGCCAGTATTTGTTCTATTGATGTCGATGTTGATGCTGGTGTTGTCGGCGTCAATGTTGGGGTGGTTCAAGTTTGGAGGCGCCTTTATGGGGATGGGCCAGGGGCTTACGCAGCGTGGCGGAGATCAGGGCGAGTTCTTTTCTGGGGTTCTGGCAGTCGTGGTGGCCAGCCCCTGTACCGCGCCTTTTATGGGGCCGGCGCTAGGGTTCGCGCTGGCCTCGCCGGCCTGGGTGCTGTTTGCCATCTTGTTAGCGCTGGGTGTCGGTTTTGCCCTACCTATGTGGTTGATTCACCAGAGTGATCGGCTGGCCGCCCGGTTGCCTCGCCCGGGCCGCTGGATGGAGACCTTGCAGCACGCCTTGGCCTTTCCGATGCTGGGCACGTCAGCGTGGCTGGTTTGGATTGGTGGCCGGCAACTAGGGTTCCAGTGGGAGCTTGCGATATTCCTGGTGCCGATCATCGCGGGTTTTGTTGTTTGGTGCTTGGTTCGCTTGCAGCGGCGGCTGGCCGTGGTGGTATCCGCCGTGGTCGTGTTTTGTGCGGCCCTTTGGTATTGGCCCAGCGACAAGCCCGGCGTGCCATGGGCGCCATTTTCCCAAGACGCATTGGCGTCGGCTTTGCAAAACGATCAGGTGGTGTTGGTCAATGTCACGGCGGATTGGTGTATCAGTTGTTTATCCAATGAGCGCTTGGTGTTTCAAAGTGGTGCGTTCTCTGACATGGATGTGCAGTGGCTCAAGGCTGACTGGACCGACTATGACGCCGGAATTACCGCGTACTTAGACAGTTTTGGACGCGCCGGGGTGCCGCTGTATGTGGTCTACCGTCAAGGGCAACAACAGGTGCTGCCACAAATTTTGACCACTGACTTGGTCATGGACGCCCTAATAGGTCGTTAATTTCGTCTTGGACCTCGGGGCTGGCCCATTGCAACACGCCCTCGGCCTGATAGGTCAGTTGGCCATCGCGGATTAAGTACGTGGTCGGCAAGCCCCGAATTTTCCAGTCTTGTAGATCGGCCAATCCCATTCCTTGGGTCAATACCAGCCGGTCACGAGCATCCGCTGCGGGATTTTGATCGAAAAATGCGTTGATCCTGTCTGTGGACTCGCCGACGTTGATCAGTACCACCTGAACGTCCGGCTCCAGCGCCTGGCCCAAGGCGATCAGGTCGGGGATTTCTTTGACGCACGGCGCGCACCAGGTGGCCCAAAAATTCACCACACTGGGTACGGACAGATCAACGGTTTGGCCGGCTTCGGTCAGCCCAGTGGCCAAACCATCGGCGGCCCGGTTGTCTTGAGCTGTCCAATTTCCGGCATTTGCGTTCATAAAAAATGCAGAACAAATCACGACAAATGCCTGTCTGGCTCGAGTTAATTTCACCTTGTCTATTCCTTGTTCTGTAAATTTGGCGTAGTTTACATCGCATACCAATAAATCGGGTCTTCTGCAATGATTCTTGGACGGATACAAGAACAGGCAAAAGAGCTCAGTAAATCGGAAGGTCGAGTCGCGCAAGTAGTCTTGCGTGAACCTAGCCAGGCAGTCCGGATGTCGATAGCTAAGATGGCTAAATTGGCAGACGTCAGCCAGCCCACCGTCAATCGTTTTTGCAGACGGGTTGGGTGCGAAGGTTATCCCGATCTGAAAATGAAACTGGCTCAGGAATTGGCGTCAGGAAACGAATACCACATTCGTGACATTGATACAGAAATGTCGACCGAAGCCATTTTCACCAGAATGTTTGAAAGCCACCTTGCCTTGGCTGACGACGCCTTTCAACGACTCGGCCAGTGGCCATTGTCGACCTTGATGGACTGGATTTTATCGGCCCGACGAGTAGTAATCTTGGGCGGTCAAGCGGAGTTTCATGCTCGCGAGCGATTGGTTCAGGCCCTGATCGAGGTGGACGTGGATGCCCAGGCGTCACTGCCGTCAATGCGCGCACCCTTGGGACCATCAGATTTGGTGCTGGCCATCGATCTGACCGGTGAATCCAGCAGCAACACAGCCACCGAGGCACTGCGTGTCAAAGGCGCTCGTTTGGTCGCGGTATCGTCAACCCGGCTGTCATTGGCTCGCGAAGCGGACCTATGCATTCCGTTGGTTAACGACCCGGTCGACAGTCATCAGGCGCTACCCCGAACCCAAGCGTTGCTGGGGCTGTTTGTGGATTCGTTGATTATCTCGGCCAGCGCTCGCCGTGGTCACCCGGCAGGCGTTATTCTGTCCAAAATCGCAGGCGTTCAGTAACACTCGACTGAGCGCGCAAGCTCAGGAGAGGCTCAGTGGCCAAGGCCAAAAATCGTTTTATCTGTTCCGGTTGCCAGTCGGTTTATTCCCGCTGGCAAGGCCAATGCACGACCTGCGGCGAATGGAATTTAATTGACCAGCAGCACCAAGAAGCTCCCTCGGCCGGCGGTTGGACGGGCGACGCGCCGAAACGCACCAAACTCAGCGATATAAAACTGAACGATGTCGAGCGGGTTGTGACCCGCTCGGGCGAGCTGAATCGCGTGTTGGGCGGAGGATTTGTCCCGGGTTCCGTGGTCTTGTTAGGCGGCCATCCTGGAGCGGGGAAGAGCACGCTTTTGTTGCAGGTGACCAGCGCCTTGGCCGCTCAGCGTCCGGTCTTGTATGTCTCTGGCGAGGAAAGCTTGCAGCAAATTGCGGTACGCGCTCAGCGTCTTGGGCTGGATCCCGAGCACCTGGAAATGATGAGCGAGACCCGGGTTGAAGCGATCTTGGCGGCGGCTGAAGAGATGCAACCGGCCGTAATTGTAGTCGATTCAATCCAGGTGACTCGGGTCGCCGAACTGACCGCCACCCCGGGCAGCGTTACCCAGGTGCGCGAGTCGGCTGCGGTGCTGACCCGGCATGCCAAACAAACCGGACAGATTGTCATCTTGGTGGGACACGTCACCAAAGAGGGCAGCCTGGCGGGCCCGAAAGTACTCGAGCACATGATTGACGCTTCTTTGCTGTTGGACGGCGATGGCGATGGCCGTTATCGCACCCTGCGGGCGATCAAGAACCGTTTTGGCACCGTCAACGAGCTGGGCATTTTCGCCATGACCGAAAAGGGCTTGCGCGAGGTCAAAGAACCCTCGGCCATTTTTTTGGATCGCCCCGAGACCCCTTCGCCCGGCAGTG
>CALKMT010000190.1 GCA_938091715.1 uncultured Litorivicinus sp. | reverse complement strand
AATTGGAACAAACCCAACTGTCCGGTCTGGTCCTGCAGTCAGGCAAGGCCGGTGGCTTTGTGGCCGGCGCTGACATTATTGAGTTTGACAGTTTTGATGACGCGCCCGCACTGACCCAGGCACTCAAGCAAGCCCATGGCTGGTTTGATCGACTGGAAGCACTGCCGTATCCAACGGTCTGTGCGAGCAACGGGTTTTGTCTGGGCGGGGGGCTGGAGTTGGCCTTGGCATTTGACTATCGAGTCGCCGTTTCAGGTGCCAAACTTGGATTTCCCGAGGTGAAACTCGGGCTGTTCCCGGGTTTTGGCGGCACCGGGCGCAGCATCCAGCTCAGCGGACCCATCGCCGGCATGACGGCCATGCTGACCGGCCGGCAATATTCAGCGTCCGCAGCCAAGAAAATCGGCTGGGTAGATCGGGTCGTTGACTCACCGGATCGCCTACGCTGGGTCGCTCGGCGGCTGATTCAGCGTCCACCGAAACGTTCTGTGCCGGGACTGGCTCATCGGCTGTGGCTCAGCACCCCCGGGCGCTATCTGCTGGCGAACCGCTTGGGCAAACAGACCCGTAAAAAAGTTAATCCTGAACACTATCCGGCGCCGTTCGCCTTAATTGACTTATTTAAATCCGATGGAGCCAGCTCTCGCTCGATGCGGGCCGCCGAGATTGGTGCCTTTCCGGCTCTGATGATCAGTGAGCAGAGTCGTTCGCTCCGCCGCCTGTTCTTGACCTCTGAGCAGCTTAAAAAGCATACCTCGCCCTTTGTCGGACAGCGGGTGCATGTAATCGGAGCAGGGGTAATGGGCGGCGATATCGCGGCCTGGGCCGCGCTCTGTGGTTACGAGGTGACCTTGCAAGATCTGTCGATGGACGCCATCAAACCCGCAGTAAAACGGGTACAGGCTCTGTTCGCCAAACGATTATCCAACCCCGTGCAACGCCGTAACGCGCTGCAACGGCTGACGCCGGACGTCGAAGGGCAGGGGCTGGCCCGGGCAGACGTAGTCATCGAGGCCGTGGTTGAACGTTTGGATGTTAAGCAATCCCTATGGGCGTCGATCGAGCCGAAAACCAAGGCTGGAGCCATGCTGGCCTCGAACACCTCGTCGTTGGACATCGCCGAAATCGCCGCGGACTTGCAACAGCCCGAGCGCTTGGTGGGACTGCACTTTTTTAACCCCGTGGCCCAGTTGCCCTTAGTGGAAATCATCCACGCACCCGAGACCGATCCGGCGGCGGTCGAGCAGGCCAAAGCCTTTGCTGTGGCGCTACGTAAAACCCCATTAGCGGTCAAATCCAGCCCAGGGTTCTTGGTCAATCGTGTCTTGGCACCCTACATGTTTGGTGCCGCCCAATGCTTGGAAAACGGCCATTCAATGCTGGAAATCGACGCCGCTGCGGTGGCCTTTGGTATGCCGATGGGGCCGATTGAGTTGATGGACCGTGTTGGACTGGATGTCTGCCTGGCCGTGGCCGCAGAATTGGGTTTGCAATCCCAGGAATCCGACCCGATCCAGCGATCGGTAGCCCAGGGCCACTTGGGCCAGAAAACCGGCCAAGGTTTTTACACCTGGCCGCTCAAACGTACGCTGCCCGCTGGCGATCCCGCGCTGGGCCGCAAATTACTGGACCCACTGTATCAAGCCTGCGTTCAATGCTTAGACGAGGGCATTGTTGAATCCGCCGAAGCCTTGGATACCGGCGTTGTGTTTGGCACTGGATTTGCGCCATTTCTTGGCGGCCCGTTGCGGGCCAACACTTTAGGAGCTTTGTAAATGCAAGGTCGCGATGTTTATTTGGTAGCAGCCCATCGAATTCCGTTTTGCCGGGCGTACACGGGCTATGCCGATCAAACCAATCAACAACTACTCAGTGCGGCGCTGAAAGGCTTGGTGGCCCAGACCCATCTATCAGGCCAGCGGATTGGCGAAGTCGCCGCCGGCGCCGTGGTCGTGCACAGTGCCGATTGGAACTTGGCGCGGGAATCGGTCTTGGATACCTCATTGGATCCCAAGACCCCGGCGACCACCTTGCAGTTTGCCTGTGGCACCAGTGTCCAGGCGACCTTGATGTTGGCAGCCAAGGTGGCCAGCGGTCAGATTGACTGTGCCATTGCGGCGGGGGCCGACTCGATCTCAGACGCGCCATTGACGGTGCAGCGCAAACTGGCGCAACGCCTGGTCAATCTATCCCGGGCCAAAGGCCTGGGTGCGAAGCTGAGTGCGTTTAAGAAATTCCGCTTGTCTGAGCTGAGTCCGGTTCCGCCGGGCACCGGCGAGCCACGTACGGGCTTGTCGATGGGGCAGCACTGCGAGTTGATGGCCAAGACCTGGGGCATTTCTCGCCAAGACCAGGACCGCTGGGCGGCTGGCAGCCATCAAAAGGCCGGACAAGCGCTAGAGCAGGGGTTCTTTGACGATTGGATCGGCGCGCACAACGGCGTCACCCGAGACAATGTTCTGCGTCCGGACAGTAACGCAGAATCCTTGGCCGCGTTGAAACCGGCCTTTGACCGTGCCACGGGCACCCTGACCGCGGCGAACTCCACGCCCCTGACGGATGGCGCCAGTGCCGTTCTGATCGCCACCCAAGAATGGGCCGAGGCACGGGGATTACCGATCCTGGCCAAAATCGTCGATGGACATGTCAGCGGCAACGACTTTGCCCAGGGCGATGGTTTGTTGATGGCCCCAACCGAAACGGTTTTCGAGTTGCTAAACCGTCAAAACCTATCGCTGCAAGACTTTGATTTGTATGAAATTCATGAAGCCTTTGCAGCGCAGGTTCTGTGCACGCTCAAGGCGTGGGAAAGTGACGAGTATTGCCAATCCATGGGTGCACCCGCGGCGCTAGGGTCGGTCGATCCGGACAAGATCAACCTGACGGGCTCGTCGTTGGCCCTGGGCCATCCCTTTGCCGCCACCGGGGCCCGAGTCATCGGAACGGCCGCGCGGTTGTTGGCGCAACAAGGTCAGGGCCGAGCGCTGGTCAGTGTCTGCACCGCCGGTGGCATGGGCGCCGCAATGATTTTAGAGCGCTAGGCGATACAGGGCAGTCACCAGGACCCCGACGGCCATCGACAACACGGTTCGTCGGGTCGTGGCCATGCACACAATGCCGGCTAGGATGCCGGCACGCATGCCCCAGTCGCCTTCCCAGGCATAAGGAATCACTACTGCGAGCAACACCGTGTTGGCCATACCCGCCAACATGCGTCGCACCGCCGGGGTCAGGGGCACAAAATGCATCACCCAGACGCCACCAATCCGGGTCAAATAGGTCGCCAGCACCATGACTGCAAGACCGACGGCCATCATTCTTGCTCACCCTGGACCACGTTCAAGGCGCCGCCCACCAGGGCACCGACAATGACATGCCAGTTGCCCGGAAAACTCAGATACCACAACAACGATGCCACCCCAGCCCCGATAAAGGGCAGCAAGCTAGAGCGCCCTTTGAAGACCGAGACCAACATGACGCTGAAAAATATCGGCATCAGGGCATCAAAGCCGTAGGCCCGGGTGTCCCCCAGAATGCCGCCAAACACCACGCCAATCACGGTGCCGATCATCCAGGTCAGCCAAATCATCCAGCCGCCACCCACAATTAGAGCAATCCGCCGATCGCGATCCGGTTCGGATTGGGCCATCGCATAGGGGGCGTCGGTCATCGTCATCACCGACAGCATTTGCCGCCAGCGAGACTGATGCGCCAAATCCGGATACAGCGTGGTGCCCATCAGCAAGTGACGGGCATTGACCGCCACAGTGATAAGAAACAACGCCAGGTAATTCATCGGGCCGGCCCATAACTCAATCGAGGCAAACTGTGACGCGCCGGCGAATACCACGCCGGACATAACGATGATTAGGGCGTCACTTAACCCTGCGTCCTTGCCGGCCACTCCCCAAGCGATGCCAAAGGCAATCACCATGGCGCCGACAGGTCCCAGGCGCCAAAAGCCATCCCAAAACCCGCCCTTGCGCATTAAGTCGGATCCTCAAGCTCTGCCCAGCGATCAAAGGCCAACTCCAAGGCCTGTTCGGCCTCGGCCAGCTGGGATTGCAAACGGGCCACCTCGTCACCGGCCTTTTGATACAGCTCCGGATCCGCCAGTCGCGTCTGACACTCTTCGATGGTCGCTTCCAG
>CALKMT010000189.1 GCA_938091715.1 uncultured Litorivicinus sp. | reverse complement strand
GTCTAACACCTCGTCGCCTCGTTGGCTCAGAAGCCACAGGCGATGCTGCTGATCCCCCTCGACAATCATACTTTCCAGCGCCTGACAGTGGCTGGCATTAAACTCAAAACTGCTGCCATCAAAGTACTGAGTCGCCATGGGCGCTGCCTGTAATAGTCGCAGGTCCGGGCGCAGGGCAGGGTTGATCAATACCGCCGGTAACTCATAACGGTGTGCCAGCCAGCGCGCGTAAAACCCGCCTAGGCTGCTGCCGACAATGACGTTGGGCCGGGTCAGGGTGACCCAATCCTGCAGGGTCTGGGTGGCCAACTGCGGCACCGTGGGCAAGTTTGGACAAACGGCCGGGATTTGGCGTTCGGCACAGCGCTTCAGCAAGGCCTGAGCCTTGAATGAATGGGCCGAACTGCCGAAACCATGGATATACAAAAGCATGGCCCATCATCGCACCCCCGGCCCAGTTCTGGTAGTTTGAGCGCGCCAAAAAAAAGGAGCTCTCCTCGTGTCCCTGACCTCTCTGCACGACGCTTACAACCAGCGCCAATTCGAAACCGTTGTTGAAACCCTGGTTACGCCCACCCAGCCCGAGGAGCACTGGTTAAAAGGCGAAGCCCTGCGCGGCATGAGTCAGTTTGAAGAGGCGGAACAGGAACAACGGGCCGCATTGCAGTTGGATCCCGATTTCGCGCCGGCCCTGTTGGCACTGGGCGTCACTCTGACGGCTCAGGGTCGTTACGCGGATGCGCTGGCCCATTTTGACCAGGTGTTGGAGCGTAACCCTGGATTTGAAGCGGTGCTGAACGCCCGAGCCATGAACTTCCAGGCCGAGGGGCAATTTGAGTCGGCCATCGAGGCCTATCATCAAGCGTTGGACGTGCACTTTGAGCGCGTGGCGACCCGCATTGTCGAGCAGCAGGGCATCACTCATGAGGATCCTGATCTGTTTAAGTACGTCATGTTCAACGAGCTTAAACGCAAGCCCTTTACCGCCATCGTCTACAACCACATTGGTTTGTGCTATTTGAATCTGGCCGAACGGGATGGGGCGCGGGAATACTTTAAAGAGTCCATTCGTCATACGCCGAAGGACTTTGGTTACCCTGACCCCGCAGAGAACTTGGAGTTATTGAACCCTTTAAAGGTGCCTGAAGCGGATGACACCCGGGACAAGTTCCGCGAGCAGTTCAATGTCGATTTGCCGATCTATGGCGGGATCGGCACTCGATCCGATCCTGTGGTCTTGGTGTACGAGCCCGCTGGCGCCGAGTACGAGTTGGTCAGCTATGAACACGAATTCGTGCGCTGCGTGGGCAAAGGGCTCGATTTCAAGGTGCTAAACCTGGTCGGCTCAGAATTGTTGACCTTGGATGGACGGGTTTTGGACCGTGTGCGCTTTGAAGTCGAAGAGGTACAGGGCGTTGAAATCAAGCGTCTGATCCGAACTTGGTGGTTTGACATCACTGCCCCGTGGCACCAGGACGCGCGCCTTAATCCGTCCGAGAACTGACAAAGGGGTGGCGCTTTGCATTCGAATGCATTAACGTCCAAAAACATAGCAATAACGATTAGGCGTCCCTACGAAAATGAGTCAGCAACTGACCACACACAAGCGCGTGTTGCACGACGGCTTTCGGGCATTGGCCGAAGCCGCGCCGGCAGATCTGCTGTCTCATCTGGAAAATCTTTACCACCCCGACGCTGAGTGGCGCGGCTCCCACCCCATCAACGAGTTGCAGGGCACTCAGGCCATCCTGGAGCATGTCTGGCAACCGTTAAAGGCAGCCTTTCCCGACCTAGAGCGACGGGATGACATTGTCGTGGCGGGGGTTTTCGAGGGCGCCGACATGGTGGCCTCGGTGGGGCACTTGACTGGCACCTTTGTGGCGCCTTGGTTGGACATTCCTCCGACCGGAAAAACCATTTCGATTCGTTACGGCGAAGTCAACAAAATGCAGGGCGACCGGATCGTCCAGACCACGATGCTGTTGGACGTCTTGGACGTTATTCGCCAAAGCGGTTACTGGCCGTTGCCGCCCTCGATGGGATTAGAAACGCGCTGGTTGGCACCCTTTACCGGGGATGGCGTGCGACTGGATCACACCGATCCCGAGCAGGGCGCGCAATCGATGGCATTCATGCGCGAGATGCAAGAAATCCTGGGTCAGTACAATCAGCCGCATCACAACACCCGCGAGGGCCTGATGGAGATGCCGCAGAAGGATTATTGGCACGAGCGCTTTATGTGGTACGGCCCCAGTGGCATTGGAACCACCCGTGGTATTCAAGGGTTTGTTGACCAGCATCAACTGCCATTTCGCATCGCATTTCCCAACCGCACCGGGGCACACCATTACATTCGCATCGGCGACGGTCCTTACAGCGTGACTGGTGGTTGGCCGGGCAGCGTCAAAGCTTTGCACACCGGCGGTAACTTTTTGGGCACATCCCCCACAGGACGCCAGGTCCAGATGCGGGTGATGGACTTCTATTTAGAGCACGAAGGAAAACTTCGTGAGAACTGGGTTCCGATAGACATCCTGGATCTGCTGATGCAGATGGATATCGACATCTTGGCGCGCATGCGCCTGCAACACCCCGTGAAGTAGTCGAGGCGTTACATTCACTGGGTTTTTGGTATGGTTCCAACGTGGCTCTGCCATGGAATTAGAAAAATAACGTCTGTTTGGAGGACGAACACAATGACAACAATGAAGAAGGCCGTATTAGCTTCTGCACTGGCTGCCGCAAGCGCATCAGCATTCGCGGATCACTGCGGATTTAACGAAGGTCGTGTCAACATCGTTGGTAACGAATTCCCTGCGATTCAAACGGTCGGCGCTGGCGCTGTTGCCTGTGCGCATGGCAGTGCAACCGTTGAAACCAACCTGACCAAAGACCACCAGAAGATTAACCTGGCGGGTATGAGCGGTAATCCCGCTGAGTACACCAGCGCAATCGTTGCGAACTCGTCCATCGTTGCACTGATGAACGAAGACGTGATCCGCCCCTTGAATGACTTGATTGCCGAGTACGGCCAAGACATTCCTAAGAAGCAGCTGGTCACCATCGGCGGCGACGTGATGGCCGTGGCCTTCATGGCGAACGCTCAGCACCTGGTCTATCGCCAGGACATCCTAGAGCAAGCCGGCCTTCAACCCCCTAGCACCTATGAAGAAATGCTGTCGGGCGCCGAGAAAATTCGTCAGATGGGCATCCTAGAATATCCTCTGGGCGGTGCGTACAAGGCAGGTTGGAACCTGGCGCAAGAATTCACCAACATGTACATCGGTCATGAAGGCGAATTCTACAAGCCCGGTACTGCCGAAGTCTCAGTTAACAACGCCAAGGGTGTCGCGACACTTGAGATGTTGAAAGCCTTGAGCGAGTACATGAACCCTGACTTCCTGACTCACGACTCTAACCTGACCTCGGACGAGTGGACGGCGGGTAACGTGGCCATGATGAACATGTGGGGCTCGCGCACCGGTAACCTGTTGAAGCCTGAATCTTCGGATCCTGTGGTTCACACCAACACCAAGGTTGCTGGCCCAATGACCGTCGCTGGCGGAGCAGAGCCTGCTTCGACCCTGTGGTGGGACGGCTGGACTGTAGCCAAGAACGTAAGCGATGCGGACGCCAAGGCGACCTTCCTGGCACTGAAGGCTGCCACCACTGAAGGCGTACTGAACGCCGACAATATGGGCGAGGCGGTTTGGATGATCGACGGCTATCAGCCTGAAGAAGTCAACGAAGGCGTGTTTGCAGCCATTGCCGCTGGCACCACTCCTTACCCGATGCTGCCTTACCACGGCCTGTTGCACACCGCTTTGGGTGACAACATTGCAGACTTCCTGACCGGCAAAGAAAGCGCCGAGCAGACCCTGTCTGACATCGAAGCTGCCTACACAGCAGCCGCGAAGGAAAAAGGCTTCCTGTAAGCCGAATCGTAGAGAGCGGGGGGCTTGTCCCCCGTTTCTCTTTCGCATTCACTCAATAGAAGAATCTCATGAAACATCGTTCCTTCTTCTGGTTCATGCTGCCGTCGGCTTTGGCGATGCTGGTTTTTATTGCCGCACCCATCGTTTCGGTACTGATTCAATCGGTCTATGCCCCGCATGAGCAGGTCATTAAGGTCGTCGAGAGTTGCAGTATTTTTGGTTGTACCGAATCCACCACGGTTGACCAGGATGCAACCTCAGCGTTGCGCGATGCCGAGCCCTTGGGCCGCTTCGTTGGCAGTCAGATCTATACCGACCGGAACCACTTGGCGACCGAAGAGATCGCTGTGGCTTGGCAGGAAGCTGAAGGGTTTGGTGATTTCTTTTCCAAGGCCACTAACTTGCCGTTCTACGGTGCTATGTCGTTTACCTTGACCTATACCGCGGTGGTGACACCGATGGCGATTATCCTGGGCTTCTTTATTGCCTTGGGGGTTAACGGCTTACCCAAACTGCTGCGCGGCCCGACGATTTTCTTTTCGTTGTTGCCGATGATTGTGACCCCTTTGGTGGGCGCATTGATCTTATTTTGGATGATCGACTCTCGGGGTGTGCTCGGCGTCGGTTTGCAAAACATCCTGGGCGACCCGACGCTGTCGCTCAAGGCCTCCACGCCCATGATGTGGGTGACGCTGATTGTTTATGGGATTTGGTCGTCCTGTCCCTTTGCCTTTGTGGTGTATTACGCGGGCCTACAAACCGTGCCCCAGGACTCGATCGAGTCCGCCAAGCTAGACGGTGCAAGCCGTTGGCAACAGACCTGGCACATTGTAATTCCGCACTTGGTGCCGCTGACGACGTTTATGGCGCTGATCAAAATCATGGATAACTTCCGGGTCTTCGAGCCTATTGTTTCGTTTAACGCCGAGGCCCATGCTCAATCTCTTTCTTCTTTCATTTACAACGACTTAAGCGGCGAAACTCAACTGCTTTCTTCGGCTGCGGCAACCTCGGTGCTGACCATTATCGGGGTGGTGATCTTACTCAGCCCAGTACTGGTCCGAACCTGGCGTGATTACGGGAATCAACGGTAATGAGTGCATCTATCCAAGACCAAAAACCTCTCTACCTAAAGGTCCTGATCAATAGCTTCCTAGTGCTGTGGTTGCTCATGGCCGCGTTCCCGTTTTTGTGGACCGCCTGGGGCTCGTTCAAAGTCGAGGCCGATTTCTTTAGCAAGGCCGATTGGACCAATGCCCTGACCGGGGTCATGACCATCGCCGAATCGGGTGAGTACTTCACCACCGATGGTTACCATGGTGCCTGGGTCCAGGAAGAATTCTGGCGCGCGGCAATGAACACCCTGATCGTGGTGGTGGCGACCGTGTGTATCTCGCTGACCTTTGGCACGCTGGGCGGTTACGCCTTGGCTCGCAGCGCCTATCGCTACGCCTTTTGGGTGTTGCTGATTGCCCTGGTCTTCCGCGCCATGCCGCCGATCACCCTGGTGTCGGGTTATTTGCTGCCGTTTTTCGAGTTGAACATGTGGGGGCATTTGCCCACCTCGATCATTGTATTGGTGGCGATCAACCAGCCGTTCACGCTGTGGATGCTGACGTCGTTCTTTAAAAATATCCCGCAAGAGCTGGACGAATCGGCCATGGTCGATGGTTGCACCCGGTTCCAAGCCTTCCGCCGGGTCATCATCCCGGTCATGTGGCCCGGGGTTATCACCACGGGACTCTTTAGCTTCTTGCTCGCTTACAACGACTTTGCGGTGACGGCGATGCTGTTGAACGAAGAGAACAAAACCATGGTGCCCAAGCTGGCAGGGTTCCTAGGAACCACGCAGACCAAGGGCAACGTGATGTTCGCCGTCTCGTCGGTGGTGTCGATCACCGCTCCATTATTCGTACTGGTAATGTTTTTCCAGCGTCAAATTGTTAGCGGCCTCACAGCAGGCGCGGTTAAGGGTTAATCATGGCTTCTATTTCGTTAAAAAATGTTCAAAAGCGCTGGGGTTCAACGGTCGGCGTACGTGATTTCAACCTGGAAATCGGTGATCAAGAGTTTCTGGTGCTGTTGGGGCCGTCGGGCTGTGGCAAAACCACCACGATGCGGATGATTGCTGGCCTGGAAGACATCACCGAGGGCGAGATCATGATTGGTGACCGGGTGGTCAACAAGCTAGAGCCCAAGGATCGCGACATCGCTATGGTGTTCCAAAGTTATGGCCTGTATCCGACCATGACGGTGTACGAGAACATTCGCTTTCCGCTGAAAATTCGAGGCGAGGACAAAGCATCGCATCACGAACGGGTAATGCGGGCGGCGGCGATGGTCGAGCTAGAGCCCTATTTGGATCGTAAACCCGCGGCCTTGTCCGGCGGCCAGCGCCAGCGAGTGGCCTTGGCTCGTGCGATCGTCCGCGAGCCCACGGTGTTCTTGATGGACGAGCCGTTGTCGAACCTGGACGCCAAGTTGCGTGTCTCGACCCGAGCTCAGATCAAGAACCTGCAGCACGAATTAAAAACCACGACCATCTATGTGACCC
>CALKMT010000188.1 GCA_938091715.1 uncultured Litorivicinus sp. | reverse complement strand
GTTGAATACCACCAATAGTGAAGACAACGACATACCCAGCGCCGCGCCCCAGGCCAGAGCCTGCGCGTGTGTCTGGATTGGCCAGAATCGTCGGCCAATGCGCTGAGCGGGCCGCACGAGGGGGGCAATCCAGCGGGTTAGTTGTTCGCTAGGACCGCGCAATCCCAACCCGTAGCCGCCCATCAACACCAGCAGGATTCCCGAGGCCGCCCACAGAGCATGGGTGCCAGCCAAGTGCAGAACGCTGCCGCCCCAGCCGGCTATGGCGCCTAGCAGCGTATACAGGCCGACCTTGCCCAGGGCGACCCAGAAGATCAGGCCCTGACGTTCGTTGGGCAGGGACAGTGACAAGGTCGCGCTTAATGGGCCACACATGGCCACGCAGTGAGCCGTACCCGCAAGGCCGACCAGCAGGCCTGCCAGCCAATCAGTCATCGGACGTTTTTTCAGACGAGTCAGCGCGTTGTTTCTGGGCAGCCTTGTGCGCAGGATCGTCGTCGTCATGCAAAATGCGGTGCGCCGGTCCCTCTAGATCATCGTATTGGCCCGATTTCATGGCCCACAAAAAAATCGACGTCGCGGTAATCAGCAAGATGATCGAAATGGGGATTAGGGCAAGAATGATATCCATCGGGTCAGTGTCGCAAACGAAGGGCGTTGAATACCACCAATAGTGAAGACAACGACATACCCAGTGCCGCGCCCCAGGCGGGCAACCAGCCAATCATGGCTAAGGGCAGGACGCTGGCGTTATAGCCAATCGCCCAGGACAGGTTTTGCCGAATCACCCGGCGAGTTTTCTGTGCCAGCTCCAGTGCATCGGGCACTGCATTTAGGTCCTGCCCAATCACCAACCCATCACACTGGGCCCGGGTTAGCTCGCTGGCGTCGGTCAGCGCGATCGAGGCACCGGCACTGGCCAACAAAGGCGCATCGTTAATGCCGTCGCCTAAAGCCAGCGTTTGTGCAGGATCGTGCTGATGCAAGTGTTCCAGTTTTTGCTCGGGTGTCAGGCCCCCTAGACCGTGCAGGGCATGGCGCTGGCAAAATGCCTGAACCGCCGCCGGAGTATCTCCACTAAGCACCCGCAGTGGCTTGGGCAAGCGTTGCAAGGCCCGGCTAAGACCGGGCCGGTCCTTGTCCTCAAGTTGGTACCACGCCTGCAACCTATCGTCGCAAGTCAGTCCCAGCCACCCCGTGCCCTCTGGAGCGGTGTGGCCGACCCAGCTTGCCGAGCCAAATTTCCACACCGAGCCTTGGTGATACCCCAGCACACCCTGGCCCTCAATCACCTGAACCTCGTTGACTGGCAGGGCAGGCCAGGATTGAAAGGGACGGGCCAGGGGGTGTGCCACCCCTCGTTCCAGGCCGGCCACCACGCCATCGCACAGGGCCTGGGGCGCCTCCTGATACATCGTCTGGACGACGCTGGGCCGTCCTAGGGTCAGGGTGCCGGTCTTGTCGGTCACCGTGGCAGTCACCCTGGACAGCCGCTCCAAGGCATCGGGTGATAGCAGTACTAAACCGATTCGATAGGCGCCCGCGCGGGCCGCAGCCAAGGCGGTCGGTGCGGCCAAAGCAAAGGCACAGGGGCAGGTGGCGACCAGGACTGACAACGCAATTTCAAAGGCCCGGCTGGGATCGATCGCAAGCCATGCCAGATAGCTGCCCCCAGCCACGGTTAATTGAAACGCCACAAAACGGCCGGACCAACGCTCGGCCCAACGCAGGGTGGCTGGCCGTTGTTTTTGTGCCTCGGCGCTGCGGGTTTCCAATTGCGCCATGGCGCGTTGTTCGCCCACGGCCGTGACTTCCAATACCAGCGGATTGGCCCCGTTGAGCGCCCCTGCCAGCGCAGTAAACCCAGGTTGAACCTGAAGTGGGGCAGACTCGCCGGTTAACAGCGCTTGTGAAATGGCGCCTTGGCCCTCGGTGATCCGGCCGTCGACCGACAGGTGTTCACCGGCGTTCCAAATAACCCGGTCCCCAACCTTGATCTGGTCCAGGTCGACACGTTCCCGTTGTCCGGCCTGCTCTCGGGTGATCAGAGTTGGCAAT
The DNA here is from genome assembly GCA_938091715.1 of uncultured Litorivicinus sp. GTDB lineage: Bacteria > Pseudomonadota > Gammaproteobacteria > Pseudomonadales > Litorivicinaceae > Litorivicinus. The sequence continues at coordinate 17,951 of CALKMT010000188.1, read as the reverse complement.
GGCAAGCGATCCAGGCCGCTGGCGGACAAGGCCTTACGCTGAATGGAGGCTTCCAAAAATCGCCCGGCCAGTAAGAAAAACGCAAACATGCTGACCGAATCAAAATACACCTCGCCCTGGTCGCTCAGTACGTGCCAGATGCTGGCCGACCAAGCCAGCAGCAGCGCAATGCTGACTGGCACGTCCATGTTGACCCGCCCGGCGCGAAGGGCTTGATAGGCGTTGCGATAAAAGGGGACGGCGCTGTAAGCCATAACAGGCACGCTGACCAGCATCGAGATCCAGCGAAACAACTGCTCGTGGCGGTATTCAATGAACTGCCCTTGGCTGGCATACAGGGCGACGGCAAACATCATCGCCTGCATCGCGGCGATGCCCGCTATGATCAAGCGCTTTAGGTCGCCATGGCGCTGGCGTTTGGCGCGCTCGGCTTGCAGCGAGGGAGCCCAGGGGCTAGCGCGATAGCCGGCCTGCTGTAGGGCGTGCAGGACTTGGCTAAGCCCGGTTTGCTGGGGGTCAAAGTGCACCAGGACTCGGTGCTCGGCTAGATTAACCAGCGACAACTGAACGCCTGTTAGTTGATCCAAGGCATGTTCAATCAGCCAAGCACAGCCGCCACAGGTGATCCCCTCGACCGCCAGGTCCATGCGCAGATTGCCATCGGGCAAGGAGCGGCAAAACTTGTCCTGCAGGGCGTTTAAGTAGTCGGTATCAAAGGCCGCCTGATCCGGACGCATGCCCGGTGATTGGCGAATTTGGTAATACTGAGTCAGGCCCTGGCTGTGCAAATGTTCCGCCACGGCCAGACAGCCACCGCAGCAAAACGAGCGAGTGTGTCCCTCAATGGGCAGGTCCCAGCCCGGTTCAAGAACCGGGAGGTCACAGTGGTAACAGTTCACAGCCCCTCAGGCGGGCGCAGCCAGGTCACGTCTTGATCTGGCCATAAGGTACGGGCTCGCAAGCGCCATCCCTGCGTTGCCGAGGCCAATTCCAGCAAGCGTGGTCCCGGCATTAACGAAGCCAAGCTGGCGGTGTATTCCGGGCCTAGCGAGGCCACCAGATTTAAGGTGGTATCAAAGCCTTCACGAGTCGGATGCACCACTTCCAGCACCAAATCCTGGGGCAATTGCGCAAACTCCCCCTGAATGCGTACCGTGATGTCGCCCGTCGTGCGGTCTAAACGAACCACGGCTTGGGCACCGAGTGCGGCCGCCAGTTCGTCCCGTTCCCGGGTTTTATTATAGGCCCGGCCTTCTTTGTAGTAGTCGTCGCTGACCAAACCATCGGAGGTGGTGATCGCCAGGCGCAGCATAAACATCCCTACCACCACGCTGGTTAATACCGGGATCACCAAGAACCAGGCCCAGGGCTCGCGATACCAAGGTTTTACCATTGTGAGGGCCCGATAAAGGTGGATTGAATGTCTGTTTTCACGTCGCTGCTTCCCAAGCCCGAAACTTCCAGCGTGAAGGGTAACCGAGCCTGCACGACTTTTTGCGGGGCCAATTCGATTTGAATACCGACGGTGACCCGCTCACCTACAGCAACCTGGATCGTTTCCGGCGCGACTAAACGCGCTCCGGGACGTCCACTCAGTGCCAGCTCGTAGGTCACGGGGATGGGTTGTTTGTTCAGGATGCTCAGTTGGAAATCGTTTACCACGTCGCCGTTCAATGCCTCGCTAAACAGCACGTTGCGGTCCCGATCCAATGCCACTTCGACCACGCTGCGTGTTGCCAAGAGCGCGGAAAATGCACCGATCATTAGGACCATCGCCACGGCGTATCCCACCAATCGAGGCCGCAAGGTGTGGGTCGTTTTGCCCTCTAATTCGTTTTCTGTGGTGTAGCTGACCAGGCCAGTGGGGCGATCCAGTTTGTCCATAATGCTGTCGCAGGCATCAATACACAGAGCGCAGCCGATGCACTCGTATTGCAAGCCGTCCCGGATGTCGATGCCGGTTGGGCAGACTTGCACGCACAGACCGCAGTCAACACAGTCGCCGACCGCGTTGTCGGGCTGTTTCTTGCCCCGGGGTTCGCCCCGTGCCGGGTTGTAGCTGACAATCTTGGTGTCCTCGTCAAACATCACCGACTGAAAGCGTGCGTACGGACACATATAGATACAGACCTTTTCCCGCATCCAACCGGCGTTTAGATAGGTCAGGACGGCAAAAATCATGATCCACAGATAGGCCTGCCAATGCGCGGTGCCGGTCACGAATTCGGGCAGCAGGGCGCGGACGGGGGTGAAGTAGCCCACAAAGGTCAGGCCGGTGAACAATGCTAGCAGAGCCCAGCTGGCGTGCTTGCCGGCTTTGCGAGCGAACTTGGCGGGAGTCCAAGGGCCTGAATCCAAACGGATCCGTTTGTGCCGGGGGCCCTCGAATCGGGTTTCAAGCCAAACAAACATCTGTGTCCACACGGTCTGAGGGCAGGTGTAACCACACCAGACCCGGCCGGCAAACACCGTGACCATGAACAAGCCAAAGGCCGCAATGATCAGCAGAAACGCCAGCAAAAAGAAATCCTGAGGCCAAAACGTCATATGCAGAATATGAAACTGGCGCTCGGGTAGGTCGAACCAAACCAGTTGGCGTTCACCCCAGTTCAGCCAAGGCGTGATGAAATACCCCGCGAGCAGGGCCAGGTTGCCCCACACACGTAATCGCTGAAAACGGCCACTGACCTCGCGCTGATAGATACGATCGGTATCCGTCAACGGAATTCGATTGCCGCCCTCAGCGCTGCTCATGCTTACTGGCTCAGGCTGTACACATAGGCTGACAGCAGTTTGACCTTGTCCTGGCCCAGACGATCAAAGGCCGGCATCTGGCCCTGACGTCCGTTTTGCAGGGTCAGTTTGATGCTGTCCCGGACGGTCAGGTTCGGGTGCTTGTACAGCCAGATGTTGTCCATCAAGTTGGGCGCACCGAGCATCTGATTACCCGAGCCGTCGCCTCCGTGGCAGGCGGCACAATTCTGCTGAAAGACCGGCTGTCCCAAGGCGGCCTGGTTAATGTCGTGGGCGCGACCGGACAGGCTGACCACGTAGTGCGACAACTGCTCAATGGTTTCATCACCGAGGTGGGCAAATGAGGGCATCATGCCGGCGCGGCCACCGTTAAGGGTCGCCACGATATTTTCCGTCTTGCCACCGTACAGCCAATCGCTGTCGGTCAGGTTCGGAAAGCCATAAGCCCCTTTGGCGTTTTGCCCGTGACAGATTGCGCAGTTGTTACGGAACAGGCGACCGCCGACCTTCATAGCCTCGGGGTCTTGGGCCAATTCATCGGCTGACCCCTGGGCCAGAGCCGCGAATACTGGGGCGAACTCTTGCTCGGCCTTGTCCATTTCTGCTTGCCACTGGCCTTCCTGAGACCAACCCAGCAATCCTTGATAGCTGCCAAGGCCGGGATACAGCGCCAGATACAGCAGGCCAAACGCGGTCAGGATCAGGAACTTATAGTACCACCACTGCGGCAGGGGATTGTCCAGCTCGCGGATGCCATCAAATTCATGCCCGGTGTCGGCGTCGGTTTCTTCTTTGTGCGGTTCGCTTTTGCGAATCGCTAACAACAATGCCAGGCAGCCAAAGATCACCCCCAAGGTGATGACAGCTACCCACATGCTCCAAAACGGAGTGAGTTGATCGGCATTCATGGATTAAGGCTCTCCCTGTTCTTTTGTTGCTCGCGCCTCGATGTCGTCATCGTCCAGCGGCGTCCGAGCAGCCTCATCAAATTTTTCTTTGCGGGCCGGGCTGAATGCCCAAGCGAAGATGCCGATGAACATCACCAGCATGACAACGCTCAATACGCCCAACCCCTCTTCGTAGGTCATTTGACCGCCGGGTTGGCGTGGCCAAGCTGCTGCAAGTATTCAACCAACGCGTCGATCTCAAGCTTGCCGCGCACCGCGTGACGGGCACCGGCCAGATCTTCGTCGGTATAGGGCACCCCTAGGCTTTGCATGACTTGCATCTTGGCCAAGGTGTCCTTGCCAGACAGCTCGTTTTGGAACAGCCAAGGGAACGAGGGCATGTTGGATTCCGGCACCACGTCACGGGGCTGATACAGGTGGGCACGATGCCAGTCATCCGAGTACTTGCCACCTAAGCGCGCCAAGTCAGGCCCGGTGCGCTTGGAGCCCCACAAAAAGGGGCGCTCCCACACGTGCTCGCCTGCCAAGGAGTAGGGTCCATAGCGCTCGGTTTCAGCGCGGAACGGACGCACCATTTGGGTGTGGCAGACGTGACAGCCTTCGCGGATGTAGATGTCCCGTCCTTCGAGGGCCATCGGTGTCCAGGGTTTCAGGCCTTTAACTGGCTCGGTGGTCGCAGTTGTATAGAACAAGGGAACGATTTCCGCCAAGCCACCCAGGCTGATCACCGCCACAATGCCCATCGACAGAGCACCCAGATGGGTTTCAAAAATTTTGTGTGCTTTGGCCATGTTATTTCCCCGCCGCTGCAGTCAGGCCGCCAACGGAAGTGGCGGTGCTGTCGGTTTGCGCCAAACGCAGAGTGCGATAGACGTTATAGCCCATCACCAACATGCCGATGACATACAAAATGCCGCCCAGCAAACGGACGGTGTAGCCCGCATAGCTGGCCGAAACCGAGTCGATAAAGGCGTAGGTCAAGGTGCCGTCGGCGTTAACCGCGCGCCACATCAGGCCCTGCATAATGCCGTTTACCCACATCGCAGCGATGTACAGAACAACGCCAATGGTGGCCAACCAGAAGTGCAGGTTGATCAAACGAATGGAATACATCGCCGTCAGGCCATAGACCTTGGGCAGGACGTGATAGATCGCACCGATCGAGACCATGGCTACCCAACCCAGGGCGCCGGAGTGCACGTGGCCGATCGTCCAGTCTGTGTTGTGCGACAGAGCGTTGACCGTCTTGATAGCCATCATGGGGCCCTCAAAGGTCGACATGCCATAGAACGACAGCGAGACCACCAAGAAACGCAGGATCGGGTCGTGACGCAGTTTTTGCCAGGCGCCGGACAGGGTCATTACGCCGTTAATCATGCCGCCCCAACTGGGCGCCAGCAAAATCAATGACATCACCATGCCCACTGACTGAGCCCAGTTCGGCAGTGCCGAGTAGTGCAGGTGGTGTGCGCCGGCCCACATATAGGTCGCGATCAGTGCCCAAAAGTGCACGATCGATAGGCGGTAGCTGTAGACCGGACGGCCCGCTTGCTTGGGCACGAAGTAGTACATCATCCCCAGAAAGCCTGCGGTCAAAAAGAAGCCCACGGCATTGTGGCCGTACCACCACTGAACCATAGCGTCGACGGCACCTGAGTAGACGCTGTAGGACTTGAACCAGCTAACCGGCACGGCCATCGAGTTGACGATGTGCAATACCGCGATGACGATAATGAACGCGGCATAAAACCAGTTTGCCACGTAAATATGCGGGGTGGTGCGGTTGCGGATGGTGCCCAGAAATACAATCGCGTAGCTAATCCACACGGCCGCGATCAGCAGGTCGATGGGCCATTCCAGCTCGGCGTATTCCTTGGTCGAGGTCAATCCCAGGGGCAGGGTGATGGCGGCGGAGACGATAACGGCCTGCCAACCCCAAAAGGTAAACTTGGCCAATCCCGGAAAGGCTAGGGTGGTTCCGCAGGTACGCTGAACGACGTAATAGCTGGTCGCAAACAGCGCGCAACCGCCAAAGGCAAAGATAACCGCATTGGTGTGCAAGGGACGCAGGCGCCCGAAATGCGTGAATTCCGAGGCCAAAAATTCCGGCCATACCAATTGAGTTGCAATGAGAACACCCATTGCCATTCCGAAGATGCCCCAGACCACCGTCATAACCGAAAATTTTCGGACGACATCATAGTCGTAGGACACAGGAGTCGAGCCTGCCTGTGCCATATAGAGTCCTTTGCCTAATTTTTAAGGGCCCAAATTCGGGCCACGAGTTGTTGCGAAAACGCCGACAGTGTAACCGTTTTACTCAACCGGCCTCAAATAAAAGAAGGCATAGACTTTGATCTTGGTCAGGTTTGATTCAGTCTGGTTCCGCAGGCTGATATAATGAAAACAGAATAAAAACCGGCTATGTTATTGTTTTTGGATATAACAAGCCCCTACCGGATCTAATCGTTAACTATGAAGCTCCAGCAACTGCGCTACATTTGGGAAGTCGCCAAGCATGATCTGAACGTGTCGGCGACTGCGCAAAGCCTGTTCACCTCGCAACCCGGCATCAGCAAGCAGATTCGATTGCTAGAGGACGAGCTCGGCATCGAAATCTTTGCCCGTAACGGCAAGCACCTGACGCACATTACCCCGGCCGGCGAAGAAATCCTGCGGGTCAGCGGCGACATTCTGGGCAAGGTGGATCGGATCCGGCAGCTAAGCCAAGAGTACAGCAACGAGCAGCAGGGCACGCTGACGGTGGCGACCACTCACACCCAGGCGCGCTATGTCATGCCGCCGTTGGTGCGCAGCTTTATGCAGGGCTACCCCGAAGTCGCGCTGAGTATCCATCAAGGTACGCCGCGCCAAATTGCTCAAGAGGCAGCCGAGGGATTGGCAGACTTTGCCATTGCCACCGAAGCAATGGAGCACTTCAACGATCTGATCATGATGCCTTGCTATCGCTGGAACCGCTGTATTTTGGTGCCCAAGGATCACCCCTTGGCTCAAATCGACGGTCCGCTGACCATCGAACGGTTGGCGGAAGAGCCGCTGGTGACTTACGTATTTGGTTTTACCGGCCGTTCGAAGCTGGACGAGGCCTTTAGCCGCATGGGATTGGTGCCGCAGATCGTGTTTACCGCGGCGGACGCGGACGTGATCAAGACCTATGTGCGCATGGGCATGGGCGTCGGTATTGTCGCCTCGATGGCCTATGACCCAGTGGCAGACAGTGATCTGGTGTGCCTGCCGGCGGATCACCTGTTCGCCGCCAGCGAGACCAAAATCGGTTTCCGCCGCGGCTCGTTTTTGCGCGGTTATATGTACCACTTCATCGAACTGTTCGCTCCGCACCTGACGCCGGCATTGGTTCAGGCGGCCCAGCGCACACAAACCCGGGCCGAGGTCGAAGCCCTGTTCAGCGACATCAAACTGCCCGAATTCTAGTCTTTTGGCCGGGTATCTGGGTCGGGCAAGTCCGGCCGTAGCCTGCGCCGCAATTCCAGCAGCATGAAGGCGGTTGCCCCCCACAACGGCGTTGGCCAGTCCTGGGCTGGGTCTGGATGACCCCAGCTAAAGTGCCGGCCGGGAATCACCCCCACCGGACGGAACCGATAGGTGTCCTCGCGCAATAACCATTGAATCGGATAGGCCGAGGCCAAAACGGCCTCGCTGCCGTCGACCTGTATCGCCTCGGGTTGAGTCATACGCCCCAACAATACCTGGGCCCGGTAACCGGTGCCGGTCACCAAACCGCCCATGTCTCCGGTCCAGTGAATCCGTTCGGGCGATAACCGGGTCTCCTCGTGCAATTCACGTTTGGCGGTTTGCCACAGGGATTCGTTAGGCTCTTGCTTGCCGCCCGGCAGGGCCCACTGGCCGGAATGGCCACGCAGGTTCTCAGATCGCTTGATCAACAGGATCCCGTCGGTATCCTGCGCAACGGGGACTTGCTCAAGCCCTGGGTTGTTGAGCGAGATCTGCAGCATGGCCACCGCAGCCAGGCGTTGCTCGCCGGCCGGTCGCCAAGGTCTCGGAATCAGCACGTTTGAGGGCGGATGCAGCGGGTTATTGATGGGTATAGGCATCGGATGAGAATAACGCAAAAACTTCACGCTCGCGGATCCTGGCGCATGAACCTGCATCAGGTGTCATTGCCGACGCCTGGGAATCGCAAAGTGTTGCTGTTGCACGGTGCGGGGGTCGCCGCCCGGCTGACCTGGGGAGGGGTGATCCCTCAATTGCGCCAGGCCTCGGAGGTATTGGCGCCCGATCTATACGGGGCGGGCGAGACGTTTTACGCCCATCGCAGCGAACAGGCCTTTTCAATCGACGAGCAGGTTGCGCATCTGGCCGAGGTGTTGACCGATTACGGTTGGCACGAATTTGATTTGGTGGGGTATTCGTTTGGTGGCTTGTTGGCCATGAAGTTGGCCGCCACCGGAGAGTTTTCAATTGCCAGGACAGTGCTGGTTGAGCCGGCCCTGATGGAGCGCGAGGATTGGCAGGAAACCTTGACCCGGCGGCGTTTGTATCGTCATGCCACCGAACCCTTAAAAACGTCAGCCACCCCCGAGCAGGGCGTTACGGCGTTTTTGGATTTGGTCTCGCCCGGGCGCTCAAAACATCCTCGGGTCGAGCGCCGCGTGGTGTCGCGGCTGGCCCATCGCCCGTTGGGACTGGCCCACGCCCTGGAATCTGTAGCCGAGGCTGCCGAGGGTTTGGATCGCGAACGTTTGCTGGCGCATCAGCGCCAAGTGCTATCGGTGGTGGGCGAGCGGACGCCCGAGCCCGCGCACGAGCTGCACCGTCGACTGGCGAGCCGTCCTGACTGGACCTATCGCACGGTGCCGGGCTGTGACCATGCGCTGCCCTATCAAAAGCCCGCGGTGCTGGGCGACTTGATCAGTGCATTTATAGGTACTGACGCTTAAGTCCGGTGGTGGCTAGCAGTTGCGTCGAGATTTCCTCGACGCTTTGGTCGGTCGTCGCAATATGCGGGATGCCTTCCCGGCGGTACATGGCCTCCACCTCGTTCACTTCAAAATGGCATTGATGCGAGCTGGCATAGCGCGAATCCGGCTTGCGCTGTGCGCGAATGGCCTGCAAGCGTACCGGATCGATGGTCAGGCCAAACAGTTTCGACTTGTGCTTTCGTAACAGCCCAGGCAGCTGAGGGCTGTCCAAGTCTTCCTCGGTCAGTGGGTAGTTGGCAGCTTTGATGCCGAACTGCATGGCGAGATACAAACAAGTTGGTGTTTTTCCGCATCGCGAGACGCCAATCACGATCAGGTCGGCTTGATCGTAATAACGAATCCGCGCGCCATCGTCGTTATCCAAGGCGAAATTGACCGCCTCGATGCGTCGTTCATACCCCCGATGGGTGTTGACCGAGTGGCTGCGTCCCACCGAGTAGGCGGACTCGGACATCAACGCCGTCTCCAGTGGTTTTAGAAAGGTTTGAAAGACATCCAGCATGACACCATTGGCACTGGAGACGGTGTCGCGCACCTGGGGATCTACCAGGGTGTCAAAAATAATCGGCGGCATGCCGTCTCGTTGCTCGGCATGGTTGATTTCATCCCGCACCTGCTGGGCTTTTTCCAGTGTGTCCACGTAGGGATAGGTCTGGCGGTCGAACTCGACCTTGGATTCAAACTGGCTTAGCAGGCTTTGTCCCAAGGTTTCAGCGGTAATGCCGGTGCCGTCAGAGATAAAGAAAATCGTTCTGCGTTTTTCATTCATAATGTGACCGTTATTCCTTTTTGGTCGCAATTAGCGGTGAATCGAGTTCGTTGATCGGGTATAAAGCTGTCTTGCAAGGAGCCTAACACGGACTTTTTACCCTGTGGGCAATCGCGAACGCATTACCGGAGACCTGTTATGCAATACACCATCGGCTTTGAAAAACTAGGGATGGACGATGTCGAAGTCGTCGGCGGCAAGAACGCATCACTGGGTGAAATGATCTCTAATTTATCGGGCGCCGGCGTCAGTGTTCCTGGTGGTTTCGCCACCACTGCCGATGCGTATCGTGAATTCCTAGCCCAGGACGATCTGGCGGGTCGCATCAAAGCCGAGCTGGACGCGCTGGACGTTGACGATGTTCGTGCCCTGGCGGAAACCGGCGCGAAAATTCGTGGTTGGATTATGCAAACGCCGTTCAGCCAAGGCTTTGAGCAAGCCTTAGAGCAAGACTTTGCAGACATGAGTGCGGGCAACCCCAACATTTCCGTAGCCGTTCGCTCTTCGGCCACCGCCGAGGACTTGCCCGATGCATCGTTTGCGGGTCAACAAGAAACCTTTTTGAACATCCGTGGGTTTGACAACATCAAAGCCAGCATTAAAGAAGTCTTTGCCTCGTTGTTTAACGATCGCGCGATCAGTTACCGGGTACACCAGGGCTTTGATCACGAGTTGGTCGCCTTGTCCGCAGGCATTCAGCGCATGGTGCGCTCTGAAACCGGGGCCGCCGGGGTCATGTTCACCATGGACACCGAGTCCGGATTCCGCGATGTGGTGTTTGTTACCGCGGCCTATGGCTTGGGTGAAACCGTGGTCCAGGGTGCGGTCAATCCTGACGAATTTTATGTATCCAAGCCGATCCTAGAAGCAGGCAAGCCTGCGGTGCTGCGTCGTTCTCGCGGCTCGAAGTTGATCAAGATGGTGTACGACCAGAACGCCCCGGGCAAAAGTGTTAAAACCGTCGACGTGGATGCGCAAGAGCGCGGGGTCTTTTGTTTGTCTGACAGCGAAGTCGAAGAGCTGTCCCGTCAGGCGGTCATTATCGAGAAACACTACGGTCGTCCGATGGACATCGAGTGGGCCAAAGACGGCGACGATCATGGCCTATACATCGTGCAGGCCCGTCCTGAGACGGTCCAGTCCCGAGCCGACAACAACGTCATGGAAAGTTACGTGCTGAAAGGCCAGGGCGATGTCCTGGTCGAGGGACGTGCGATTGGACAAAAGATTGGTCGCGGTCCGGTCAAGGTGCTGAGCAGCATCGAAGAAATGGACCAAGTCGAGGTAGGCGACGTGCTGGTCACGGACATGACCGACCCCGACTGGGAGCCGGTCATGAAACGCGCCAGTGCCATCGTGACCAACCGGGGTGGCCGTACCTGTCACGCCGCCATTATTGCACGCGAGCTGGGTATTCCCGCGGTGGTGGGTGCCGGTGATGCCACCGAGCGCTTGCAGGGCGGCGAAGAAGTAACCGTCAGTTGCGCCGAGGGCGATACGGGGTTTGTCTACCGTGGCCTGCTCGAGTTTGATCACCTAAAACGCAACATCGCGGCCATGCCCGATTTGCCCTTCAAAATCATGATGAACGTCGGTAACCCCGATCGAGCCTTTGCCTTTGCAGGTCTGCCCAATGCTGGTATCGGCTTGGCCCGCTTGGAGTTCATCATCAACCGTATGATCGGTATTCACCCCCAGGCCTTGTTGGAGTTTGACAAGTTGCCGGCGGATTTGCGCAACTCGATCGGTGAGCGCATTGGCGGCTATGCAGATCCCGTCAGTTTTTATGTCGATAAATTGGCCGAGGGCATTTCGACCCTGGCCGCGGCGTTTGCCGGCGAGCGCGTCATTGTTCGTCTGTCGGACTTTAAATCAAACGAATACCGCAACTTGATCGGTGGCAGTCGGTACGAGCCCGAGGAAGAGAACCCGATGCTCGGTTTCCGCGGCGCGTCGCGTTACATCGACGAGGGTTTCCGCCCTTGTTTCGAGCTGGAGTGCATGGCGCTCAAAAAGGTTCGCAATGAGATGGGTCTAACCAATGTCGAGATCATGGTGCCCTTTGTGCGCAATCTGGACGAGGCCAAGGCGGTGACCGAGTTGTTGGCGGACAACGGGCTGGCCCGGGGTCAAAACGACTTGAAAGTCATCATGATGTGCGAGCTGCCGTCCAATGCAATTCTGGCGGATCAGTTCCTGGAATATTTTGACGGATTCTCGATTGGATCCAACGACATGACACAGCTGGCGCTGGGTCTGGACCGGGATTCGGGCATCATCGCCGACAAATTTGACGAGCGGAACGATGCGGTCAAATTCCTACTCAGCCGTGCGATCCAAAGCGCCAAGGCTGCGGGCAAGTACGTCGGCATTTGCGGTCAGGGCCCGTCGGATCACCTGGACTTTGCACAATGGTTGATGGACGAGGGCATTGATTCGGTGTCGCTCAACCCTGACAGCGTATTGGAAACCTGGTTCCACCTGGCGGAAAACACTCAGTAATGAACTGGCCTGTGGACCTGACCCCCGAGTTGTGCGACCGCTATGGTGATGCGCTTGGGGTGATTACCGGTCTGAACAGCTATGGCGCGCGGGCGATGTTTTTGGGCCAGGCGGCCACCATCAAGGCGTTTGAGGATAATTCGCTGGTGCGTCAGGCCGTTTCCGAGCCCGGCAATAACCGAGTACTGGTCGTCGAGGGTGGCGCCTCGATGCGCCGGGCGATGCTTGGGGATTTGCTGGCCGCCAAGGCGGTGGCTAACGGCTGGCAGGCCATTGTGATCAACGGATGCATCCGTGATTGCCAAGCCATTGGCACGATGGACTTAGCGGTGTATGCACTGGGAACCCATCCGATGAAGACCGAAAAGCTAGGGGTGGGCCAGGGTGACATTGCGGTGCAGTTCGGCGGTGTGACGGTCAGCCCGGGTGATTGGATCGCTGGCGATCCCAACGGCGTCGTGGTGTCACGAGACCCCTTGATCCTCGACTGAACGTCGGCGGGCCATGGCACGGCCCAATACGTCGGTGATCACTTGCATTGATTCCTCGCGCAGGCCCGCGTCGTTGGCCTGCTCCAGCACCGTTCTTAACTGGCCCAGAACCGCTTGACGCTCTTGTTCTGCGTCATGGTCTTGTTCAAACATCGAGGCAATGACCGCGCGTTCTTGATCGGTGAGTACGCCACGCATCAGTGCGAGTGGTCCGAGGTTGGGCGTTGGGCGGTCGTCGTGAATTGCAATATTCTAAGTATCATCACACTAGTATGTGACGGAATACACAATTTTGCGTTAGTAAATGTACTTAAGCCGGGTGACCAAAGGCAGGGCGCAACCGAATGCCGACCCAGGTGCCCAGCAGTGTGGGCAGCAACCAAATCCAACCGTGATAGCTGGCGCTCGCAATCCCCGAGAACAGTGCCCCAATGTTGCAACCAAAGGCGATCGTTGCGCCGTAACCCATCATCAATCCCCCTAATAGGCCCCCGGCGAAGGGTAGGATTTTGAGTGGCTGCGGCTTGAAGCGACTGACCGCAAGCCCGGTCAAAATCGCACCGGCAATCAATCCTAGGTTGGGCATTAAAAAGCTGTCCGCCAAAATCGGCGATTCCAGTCGTGAGGCCATCAGTGACGAGGACCAAAATGACGAGAAATCAAGATCCCATTCTAGGCCGTAGGCCAAATCAAATTGCGTACCCAGCAAGGCGAAACCCTGGGCCACCGACCAGGGACGGCCGCTGATCAACAAAATCGCAATGTTTGCACCGGCAATCGCAATCGCGGCGACAAACAACGGGCTAAACCCTTGGAACAGCGGTGTTGAGCGACCCTTTAGTGCCCACACCAACGCCAGGATCAGTGTCAAGGTGGCGGCAGTGGCGATGATCGGGCCCTGGTCCTGGCCCAGGCTGCCGGCAAAGAAAATAGGGGCTTCCAGCCAGTCGTCGTAATCCCGCACGGCCAGCATGACGCCAAGGGTAAAGGCCCCCAGGGTGCCGATGGATTGCCACCGACCTTGGCCCAAATGAAACATCGCACCCGAGCTGCACCCATTGGCAATCTGAGCGCCACAGCCAAATAAGAATGCGCCGACCAGCAAACTGATCCCAACCGGGCGGACAAAACCGCTAAATTCATTGGAGGTGTAAATAATGGGAATCATGATCAGGCTAGCAATCGCGATCATGGTCAACTGGGCACGGAAGGGGCGTGTGTCACCGCCGCTTAACAACTCACGCCAGGCGGTGGTAAAGCCAAAGGAGGCGTACAAGAATGCGCTACCCGCCACCAGTCCGGCAGCAAACAATCCGGCTTGAATGTTGCCATAGGACGCGCCAATCCCCATCGCCAGTAAAACGGCGGCGGCTAAATACAGTGATGAACGTATGGATAAAATCATGCGGGCAATGTTAGTCAGTCTGGATGCCATGCTCTATAGGGTTTTAAGAACGATTCGGCGCATGCTTAGTGCGCCTGTTTATAAAAAGTTGCCGGCATCGTGCTTGGAATCCCCGACGGCGGCGGCATAGTAAGCCGCATGGATCATCGAACGAAAACGCCCTGCTTGGGCATGTGCTCGACCACCTATGGGGACTTGGTATGCCGCGGTTGCCGTCGGTTTAGCCACGAGGTGCGCGATTGGAACCGCTACGAAGCCCATGAAAAGCGCGCGGTGCTTACCCGCCTTGAGGGCTTGCAGGTGCAGTTTTTAAGCTCGGTCTTGTCGGTGCCCGAGCCTGATCGTCTGTGGCAGGCCTGTCAGGCGCTGCGGGTGCGTGGCGCTCGCGAAGAGCAAGACCCGCGCTGCTGGGCCGCCGAGTTGATCCGCATGGGGGGCGACGCCTTAGGGCGACTTGAGGACTATGGTATCCAGCGAATGCCTGCCTATGATGGGATGGCCTTGGCAGAGCTGTCCGAATGGTTGGTCAAATCCCTCTATTCACTCGCCGAGGCGGAATACGATCGCCTGCATGGAGTGAAACTAAAATTTTAACCGCCGACACACTATTTTCTGACTGTAAGCTTCCCGTTATTGCGGCACCGATGTTCTTGGTCTCTGGGGTCGATCTGGTCGTGGCCTGTTGCCAGACCGGGGTAATCGGTTCGTTTCCGGCGCTGAACGCCCGCACCACCGAGGCCTTGGATCAATGGCTGGACGCAATCCGGCAGGGGGTTGGCTCGCGGCCCTACGCCGTCAACCTGATCGTGCACCCCTCGAACCCTCGTTTATCTCAAGATTTGGACTGCCTTCAGCGCCATCGCGTGCCCTTGGTGATCACCTCGTTAGGGGCGGTCGATTCGGTGGTCGAGCAGGTCCATAGCTGGGGCGGGCTGGTGTACCACGATGTCACCAATGCCAAACACGCTCGTAAGGCCGTGGCAGCCGGTGTGGATGGATTGATCGCGGTCAGTGCCGGGGCGGGTGGCCATGCCGGCACCTGTCATCCGTTTGCCTTGATTGGCGAATTGCAAGCCATCACCGATTTGCCCATTGTGCTGGCCGGGGCGATTTCCCGGGGACGAGAGATACGCGCGGCTCAGGCGCTCGGAGCACAGGGCGGATACCTGGGGACCGCGTTTATCGCGACCCAGGAATCGATGGCCTCGGATCCTTACAAGGCCTGTTTGCTGGATAGCCAAGCCGCGGATGTGGTGTACACCGATCAGGTCTCTGGCGTACCGGGTAATTTCATTCGTCGTTCGTTGATCCAAGCGGGTATTGATCCAGCGCAGTCTGGCGAGAAATCCTTGGATCTGCATACCGGTGATGCGGCATCCGAAGCGAAAGCCTGGAAGACGATTTGGAGTGCCGGGCAGGGCGTTGGGGCGATCGGCCAGGTGCACTCGACGGCCGAACTCGTTCAAGCGTTGATCAAGGATTATCAAGCCGGGGCAGTTTGATCTGGACGGCGGTGCCAACGCCTGCCTTGGTATCAATGACCAAGACCCCGTCCAGTTTGAGAACCTCTTGACGCAAAAAGCTGAGTCCCAAGCCCCAGCCATCGCTGACCCGATTCGAGCCCAGTCCAGGCCCAGAGTCTGACACCCGCAGGCAGATCGCCTGGCGGTTATGCCATATCTGGACACGCACCGCGCCGCGTTCGGTAAATTTGAGCGCGTTGCGCAACAAATTATCGGCGGCACTGACTAATAGGTCTTGATGTTGGGATTGTTCGGGCACCGCCGGACTGACGCGAATGATTAACGCTACCCCACGAGCGCGTTCGGCCTGCCAGGTCGAGACCATGGCGGACAGTCGCTGACGCAAGCCCCGATGTTGGCCGGGGCGTCCGGTGTCCATCCAAACGGCCAACGCATCCAGGCAGTCCAAGGCTTGTTGGGTGCGCTGGCCCTCCAGCAGGCGCTTTGCGCTGCCGACCCAGCTTTTGCCGTCGTGCAACCGGGCGCTGAATCGTTGTTCCAGATGGGTTTCCTGGGCGGCCTGTTGGGCCATCAGCGATTGCAGTTCTTTGGCTTTGTGCCACAGGCTTGGGGGTTCTCGACGACGCCGAACAATGGGTTTATTCATCCGGCTAGTGTTTGGCCTGGGCGCAATTGATTCCTCGGCCATAGGGTTAAAAGTCCGTGCATCCACCTAGACCATTGGGAATAATGCTTCGCTCAGATCACGGAGGTTTCGCTTGGACTACCCAACGATTGAACAGATTGTCGGTAACACGCCCTTGGTTCGTTTGCAGCGCCTGGCCCCGGCCGGCGCCACGGTGCTGGGCAAAATGGAGGGCAATAACCCCGCCAGCAGCGTCAAAGACCGTGCGGCGATGTGGATGTTGTCCCGCGCCGAGCAGGACGGATTGATTAAACCCGGTGATCACTTGATCGAAGCGACCAGTGGCAACACCGGGATTGCGCTGGCCATGGCTTGCGCGATCAAAGGCTATCGCATGACCCTGATCATGCCGGATAACCTGTCGATCGAGCGTCGTGCGGCGATGAAAGCCTACGGCGCACAGTTGATCTTGGTCTCCAATGGCATGGAAGGGGCGCGGGATCTGGCCGAGGACATGCAGGCCCGAGGCGAGGGCCTGATTCTGAACCAGTTTGCCAACCCAAATAATCCGCTGGCGCATTACGAGTCGACCGGGCCCGAAATTTGGCGCGACACCCAGGGGCAGGTCACGCACTTTGTCAGCTCGATGGGCACCACGGGCACCATCATGGGATGCTCGCGGTATCTAAAAGAGCAAAATCCAGACATCCAAATTATTGGTCTGCAGCCCTGCGATGGTGATCACATTCCCGGCATTCGACGCTGGCCGGCCGAATACATGCCCTCCATTTATGAACCCGAGCGGGTCGACCGAGTGCTGGACATTGCCCAGGCCGATGCCGAGGAGATGACCCGTCAACTGGCGGCCGTCGAGGGCATTTTTTGTGGCGTCAGTGCCGGCGGTGCGGTGGTCGGCGCTCTTCAAATCGCCGAGGAAAATCCCGGCGCCACGGTGGTCACCATTATCTGTGACCGCGGCGATCGTTACCTGTCCACGGGAGTGTTTCCTTCGTAATGGCTAGACGTTTTAGAAAAAAGAAAATGCCCGAGCCCTTTGTCGCCGACATCCTGCGGATCAGCCATGAGGGGCGGGGTATTTGCGAGCATGACGAGCGCACGATCTTCGTTTCTGGGGCGTTACCCGGGGAACAGGTCGAGGTCACGGTTCACAACCGCTGGAAAGGCTTTGGCGAAGGCCGCGCGACCCGCATCGATCAGGCTAGCGAACAGCGCGTGACGCCGCCCTGTGAGCATTTCGGGACCTGTGGCGGGTGCGCCTTGCAACATTGGGCGCTGTCTGAACAGGTGGCGCACAAGGCCAATACGCTGGACGAATTATTGGTGCATCACGGCGGTGGCGGCCCGGATAACTCGTTGGCGCCGTTGCAGGCCGCAAGCCTTGGCTATCGGCGAAAAGCGCGGTTGGGCGTGCGCTATGTGGCGCCAAAAAATCGTGTGTTGGTTGGGTTTCGTGAACAGGCCAGTAATTTTCTGGCGGTACTGGATTCTTGCCAAATACTAGACCCCCGGGTCGGGCAACACTTGGTCGAGATAGGCCAAGCCATCGGCAAGACCTCGATCAAGGATCGCATCGCTCAAATCGAGGTGGCCTGTGGAGACCAGGCCGTGGCCCTGATTTTCCGCGTGCTGGACCCGCCGACCCAGAGTGATCAAGCGCGCTTAACCGAACTGGGCAAACGCCTGGGTTACCACATTTGGTTGCAACCCAAGGGACCCGAGACCAGTCACCGTATTTGGCCATTGACCGGACCTGAGTGGCTTAGCTATGAGCACCCGGCCTACGGCCTGCGGATGTACTTTCATCCCCACGACTTTACTCAGGTCAATGCCGAAATAAACCAGATGATGATGGGTCAGGCGCTGGAGTTGCTGGGTCTAGAGTCCAGCGATCGGGTGCTGGACCTGTTTTCGGGGTTGGGTAATTTCACCTTGCCGATTGCCACGCGTGCGGCGCATGTCGTGGGGGTCGAGGGCTCCGAAAGCATGACCCTGCGCGGTCGCATGAATGCG
>CALKMT010000187.1 GCA_938091715.1 uncultured Litorivicinus sp. | reverse complement strand
GGGATCGCGCTTGCTGTAACCGTCGTTCAAGTGGTGCATACTGATGGTTTCTGTACTACCTAGGTAACACATTTGTTCAGCATTCAGTCCTGTGACTACCCCCTGTTAATCGTCAGCTTGCAGACCGGCGATCCGATGACCTTGGATCACTGGGTACAACAGCAACTGGCCGCTCACCCCGAACTGACCTCCCGTCCTTGGGCTGTCGACGTAACCCATTGCCAGGGACACGTGGACATGGGCGAAATTATCCGCGTTTGCCGCAAGCACGGCGCTACCTTGGCCGGCGTGATGGGCGCAGGCGGTGGCACCCTGGGTCAGGCCAATTCCATGGGGCTGGCGTTGCTGCCCCCGGCGGCCAGTCAACCGCTGGAATTAACTGCGCCTGCGGAAGCCGTTCAGCCTGCACCCCCGGTCCCCCAGCCTGCGCTAGGGGCCCAGGTAGTGCGCACGCCGGTGCGCTCGGGACAGCAGGTTTGGGGCCAGGGTCGGGATCTGATTGTCATGGGCCAAATCAGCCAAAGCGCCGAAGTCATGGCCGATGGAAATTTGCTGTGTTACGGGCCTGCCAAGGGGCGTTTGGCCGCTGGGGTCAGCGGCAACACCGAGGCCATTATCTGCGTTAACAAATTACAGGCAGAACTGGTGGCGATCGCGGGTGTTTTTATCACCCTGGATGCCCTGCAGGAGCACCCTTGCTGGGGGCAGCCCTGCCAAATTGCGTTACAAGAACAGCGTCTCGTTCTGACATCAATGGCTTAGTACACCTGCCCGATTAGGCATGGTATTCTGCTGGGGTATAACCACCATCAGGGATACCCCATTACATGGCAACAATCATTACGGTGACTTCGGGCAAGGGCGGTGTGGGCAAAACCACCTCCAGTGCTGCGATCGCAACAGGCCTGGCGCAAAAGGGCTACAAAACTTGCGTCATTGATTTCGACGTTGGGTTGCGCAACCTGGATCTGATTATGGGGGTCGAACGCCGGGTGGTGTATGACTTCGTTAACGTCATTCAGGGCGAAGCCAGCCTGAATCAGGCGCTGATCAAGGACAAACGCTCACCGAATTTGTTCATCCTGCCGGCGTCCCAGACCCGGGACAAAGACGCCCTGAGTCAAGAGGGCGTCGGGCAAGTGCTGGATGAGTTGCAAAACGATCTGGACTTCGACTACATCATCTGTGACAGCCCGGCCGGCATCGAAAAGGGCGCATTCCTCGCTCTGTACTACGCCGACCACGCGATTGTTGTTACGAACCCCGAGGTCAGCTCGGTGCGGGACTCGGATCGAATCCTGGGCATCCTGCAGAGCAAGTCCAAAAAAGCCGAGGACGGCGGTCAGGTCAGCGAGCACTTGCTGTTGACCCGCTATAACCCCGAACGGGTCGAGAAGGGCGAGATGCTGGCCCTCGAAGATGTGCACGATATCTTGGCCATCGATGTACTGGGCGTCATCCCCGAATCCAGCGATGTGCTGGCCGCCTCAAACTCGGGCGAGCCTGTGATCATGGCAACCGACAGCGATGCCGGTCAGGCCTACATCGATGCGGTCGATCGACTGCTGGGCGAGGAGCGCCCCCTCAGATTCACCGAATATAAAAAGCGCGGCCTGCTGTCTCGCGTGTTTGGAGGCTAAGCATGAGTTTTTTGTCTTTATTCCAAAAGAAACGAGACACCGCCAAGACCGCTAAGGAGCGGTTGCAAATTGTTATCGCCCACGAACGTGTCAAACGCGAGGGACCTGACTTTTTGCCAGACTTGCAGCGCGACATCATCAAGGTGATCAGCAAGTACGTCGACATTGACCCCGACCAGGTTCAGATCAATCTGGAAAAGGAAAACGACTGCGCGGTGTTGGAGCTCAACGTCACGCTGCCCGATGACGCCTAACTTCGTCTTTTACGACTACGAGACCACGGGGATCGATCCAGCCATGGATCGCCCCATCCAGTTTGCGGCGTGCCGGGCATCGGCGGACTTTGCGCCGATCGATCAGCACGAGTTCAAGTGTCGCCTGGCTGGGGATGTCATCCCCAGCCCCCACGCCACGCTGGTGCATGGGCAAAGTCCCGCGGTTTTGCAGCGTGATGGATTGACCGAGCGGGAGTTTGCGGACCGCATCAGTCAGCTGTTTTGCGACTCGCCACAGATCATTTTGGGCTACAACACCGCCAGTTTTGACGACCCCTTTACCCAGCACCTGATGTACCGCAATTTTCAGGACCCCTACGCCTGGCAATACACCGATGGGAACCTGCGCTACGATCTGATTGTTGCGGTTCGTGCGGCCTATTTGCTGGCCAACGACGCCCTGATTTGGCCCGAGCGCGAGGGTCAGGTGTCCATGAAGCTCGAGGACTTGGCACCCGCTAACGACATCTCGCACTTAAACGCCCACGATGCCCTGGGCGATACCCTGGCGACCCGAGACGTGGCAGCTCGATTGGCAGCCAATGCCCCCGAGTTGTGGCAGGAATGCTTGGGCATGGCCAGTAAACGCGTGGTCCAGGCACGGATCGAGCAGGCCATGGCGGGGCATGGGGCTGTGTTGATGGTCGACGAGTCCTTTGGCCGCGACCGTGCCTATGCCGGCTTGGTTTATCCTATTGGGGTCAATCCGACCATGGAATCCGAGGTGTGGTGCATTGATTTGGGCATGGATTTGTCGCCGCTGGCGGACTACACCCCGGCGCAGTTGCGCGAGGCAATGTACACCCCAGCTTCGCAGCGCCTGCCAGATACCCCCCGGGTGCCGCTAAAACGCATTCGCACCAACAAGGCCTGTGCTTTGTTTCCCTTGGAAATACTGGCCAAGCATCCCGACGCCCTCGGCCGGGCCGGCATCGACCGCGAGCACTTCAAGACGCAGCGTGCTCTGGTGCGTGGCCAGTCACTGCAGCACTGGATGGGACTGGCCGAGGCCATATTGGGCGGTGATTTCCCCGTCAGCGATTGGGCCGATGCACAGTTGTACGATGGGCTGTTCAGCCGAGCGGACCAAGCCAAGATGCGCCAAGTTCGGAGTTCGCAGCCGGTGGATTTGATGGCCGATCCGCCGACCTTTGACGACCCACGCCTGAACGCGTTACTGCCTTTGTACCTGGCACGCAACTTTCCGGATCAACTGGGGCCCAAGGCCTGGCGGGATTGGACCAAATACCGCACCGCCCGCTGGCAGGGACCGGTCCGGGGTCGGGGTATGGATATTCATAAATACACCGCCGCCATGCAGGAAATGGCCGGCCGCGACAATTTGACCGAAGACGAGCGGCAGTGGTTATTCGAGCTAGAGACCTGGGTTCAGCGCGAGGCGCCCCCACTATAGAGGTTGGGCAGCCTCGGCAATCAGGTGCGGGATGCCGTCCACGATGGGAAACGCCACGCCCGCATCGGCAGATTCCAGCGTCTCGTTGTGGGGGTTATAGGTCAACGGGCCGCCGCTGATGGGGCAAATCAGTAATTCAAGTGCAGTAGGATCAATCATGGGCAGAGTTTGCCCGTCTAGGAGTTTGCTTGCCAAGCTTAAATCTTGAAAAAGTCGTTTTGCCCGATGGCTTGTCCATGGCAACCTACCATCGGCCCGGTGTCGGCACGCCGATCCTGTGCATTCCGGGCCTGACCCGCAACCACCGTGATTTTTTGCCCCTGTTGGAGGTGTTGCCGGGCCGGCCTTTTTACTTGATGGATTTGCG
>CALKMT010000186.1 GCA_938091715.1 uncultured Litorivicinus sp. | reverse complement strand
TACAAGCTGGATCCCAGTCGCGGCGGGGCCTTTAGTTTGATGGGCCAGAGTTGGTCCAAGCCGACCATCGGCAAAGTGCGCGGCTATTTCGACAGCGCCACCCGTGTGCATCGTCCGGTGGCGATGTTTGCCGGCGGTTTCAATCCAAGTTTCGACTATGCCTACGATCAGATCGAGGACGTCAACGGCATGGACACCACTCAATACCCTAAACAGGCCGACCTCAATCGCTCAGCCTCGCTGGGACTTGGGATCTACGTGGTTGATCTGATGAGCGGGGATTTGATTCGCTGGTTTGGCCCGTCGGTGACGCCTGGGCCTGTGACTAACAGCTACAGCAGTTGGAACGGTGCGGCGAGCTATAACACCCATGAAGCGCAAATGCGCCACGCCATTCCCTCGGACTTGGTCGGGCTGAACATGGATTTGGACACCCGAGGCTACTTGGATACCGCCTATGTGGGGGACATGGGCGGCCAGGTGTGGCGTATTAACTTGGACCCGATGGATCCAAAAGAGTGGAACGTCCGTCAAATCGCGAACCTAAACGGCGATTTGACGCTGAACGCCTCGGTCGTGGCGGATAACGATTTGCCCCGTTCGATTTTCTATCCGCCGGCGGTGGTCAAGGACAAGGATCACGTCAAAGTGGTGGTGGGCACCGGGGCTCAAGAGATGCCTCTGTTAACCCAAACCGAGGACTTAATCGTCATGCTCAAGGACGGCAACCAGAGCATCAACCCTGGTGACAGCCAAGCCAAAATTGCTTCAGATGGGACGCTCAAGGCCCCCACGATCTATTTGAATTCCAGCCTAGACGGCCTGGCCCAGGCCTTTGACCCCGCTGGGGTCACTGCCGAGGCGCTGGATGCAGGATCGGTCCAGGTCACCGACGAGCATACCGATGCCTTGAAAACTCGCCTGGCGGAGTTAGCGTTGGACAGCACCAAGGGCTGGGTTCGTCGCCTACCCAAGGGCGAAAAAGTGACCGGCAAGCCGATGGTGTTCAACTGGCTGGCCCGGGTGCCTACATGGAGCCCGACCGTGTCATTGAACGCCTGTACCCCGGCAGGTCTGGGACGCCTGCGGGTGTATGGCGTGCGCGCCGGAGCACCGGCGGTCGAGGAACAGGTCGATGAAAACGGTGACAGCGTTTCGGTGTTCAAGAACACCTTGGGCCCCAAGGCTCGAGGCTATGTGGACAACTCGACGTTGATTTTCCAAGACGGCGAGGTGCGCCAGTTAATCAACGCGGACGGGGTGACGTCCCAGAGTTCCATGAACATGGGCAACGCCATTGAAACCGAGTATTGGTACCGCGAGCTGGAGAATTAACTACCAGCTTTGACCGGTTTGCGGGTTAAAGGACAGCACGTCAAATCCATCCAGTTGGCCCCCTGTGGTGGGGCTTAAGCTTAGTGTAAAGGTCGGCAGGTTTGACGAGGCGGCCACCACGCATCCGGTGGGTGGCGAGGCCAAGGCCGCGCGATTGGTGGTTATGCTGATGGCGTCATAGTGATCGCTGACCTCGACGGGCATGGCCGTTGCGATTTCCCCCAGCGTGCAGCCATAGCCCCGGGCATCGGCGAAGTACTGCTCTTGCTTGCCGGAAATCGATAACAGGCTTTGCTGTGCCAGGCTTTCGATTTGCCCATTCACGTGGTTTCGATAGCTGGGAATCGCGATGGTGGCCAAGATCGCCACAATCACGACGGCAATCATCAGTTCGATTAAAGAAAAACCCCGGGACATAACACCTTTACTCCACTGCATTTCCGATAGCCTACTGCGATGCTCCATGTGGCGCATGGGACCCACTTTCTTTTTTGTTCCAGTGTTGTCCTAGACAACCACATGCAAGTATTCTCTCACGATGAACAATGCCACCCCCCAGCACCCGATCCGCGTGGTCGCTTTGCGAACCGGATTGTCGCCGGACCTGATACGAGCCTGGGAGAAACGCTACCAGGCGGTTGCGCCAGGTCGCACGGACACCGCCCGTCGATTGTATTCGGACCAAGACGTGCAGCGGCTGCGCTTATTGAAGAAAGCCACCGAGGGCGGGCGCCGGATCGGTGACATTGCCTCGCTGTCCGAGCAAGCACTGACGGATCTGGTGTCCTCGGATCAACCGCCGGAGGCCGTACCGACCCGATTACAGCCCGGCGAATCCGCAGCGCTGTCCGATATTCGCTTTCAAATTATGCAAGCAGTCAAAGCCCACGATCCGCATCAGATCGACGCGTTGCTGCTAAAGGCCTCGTTGGAAAACACCATTCCTGTTCTGATGGAAGACGTGATTGCCCCGGTGCTTCGGGAAATTGGCGAGGGCACCCGAGATGGAACGTTGCGTATCGCTCAAGAGCACGTCGGCACCGCTCAGATCCGCACGTTTCTGGGTTCGCTGCGCCCGGCCAGCACCGAATACCAAGAAGCGCCAAAAATTGTCATCACCACCCCCAGCGGGCAATTGCACGAATTGGGCGCGCTGATGGTGGCGGTCACCTGCGCCAGTGAAGGCTGGTCGCCGATTTATTTGGGCCCCAATACGCCGGCTGACGAGATCGCCGCGGCGGTCATTGGTAGCGGTGCGCTGGCCTGTGGCCTGTCGATTACCTATCCGGCGGACGATCCCCGTTTGCCCGGCGAATTGCGCCGGTTACGCCGGCAGTTGCCCGAGGGTTTCCCTTTGTTCGTGGGCGGCGCTGCGATTCGCCAGAACTCCCCTTTGTTAAAGGAGCTGGACGTTCCTTACATCCAAAGTCTGCATGAATTACGTGGCCACCTGGAAGGCTTCCGCGCGGCGCAAGAAGGCTACTGAAGCATGTTGCAAAAAGAACTCGAGTCCCTGATCAGCGAGGGGGCCTGCCAGTGCGAGATTCTGGCCAACGAAGGCATTATCTATCTGGTGCGTGTGGTGTTTGGCGGAAAAACCGCTTTGCTCAAAGACAAAAAAGGCACCAACCAGGTGTTCAAAAGTGCCACCGCGGCGGGCACATTTTTGGCTGGTTTGGGCTTGGAGCAGGCCACCGTGGTGCACCAGTGTGCCTATGACGAGGTGATTGGGCACGAGGCTATTCAGGGCAGCCCCGATCTGCGTACGGGGATGCAGTTAAGCGGGCTGAAACCGCTCGTTTAGCGCCTGCTGTATCTGTTCCCGTTTCGGGTGCTGATCCAGTGCGCCGTGGCGCATCAGGAACTCGGTCACCACTAAATTGCAGTTGTACTTAAAGGCGTCCGAGGTATCGATTACGTCGATTAGCGTCGCCAAGGGCCAACACTCGAAACGCTCGACCTCGCCGTCTTTCGGGGTCGGGACCAGGTCCTCGGGCAGCTCCAGGTCATAGACAAACAAACAGTCGTTACGCAGACCGCCTTCGTGCGCATGCTGATAGTGCAGACGCCCCACGAAGTCGACTCGGCTGACCTGCTCAATGGCCAGGCCGGCTTCCTCGTCGGTCTCTTTGGCTAGGACTTCGTCGGGTGAGTAATCCGCCGTCAAGCCGCCGCCCACCATGTTGTCCCACTGACCGGGAAAGGTCATTTTGTCCTGGGCGCGTTTGGCTACCCACATGTGCAGACCATCGGCCTTGCGCACATAGCCGTTGGCATGCACGCCATAGGCTTGCAATCCCAAATGGGGCACAGCACCGCGGGGCACCTGTCCGATCGCGTGATCCTGACCGGCCAAATAAAAGCCAAAGGGTTCGTCCTGCCAGCGGCTGACCTGGGCCTTGATGGCCTGGCACAGGTCCTGCACCGCGGGCAGTGAGTCGGTACTCAAATCCTGGCCCAAATGCTGCTGGGCCAGTGTTAGCCAATCCGTATGAAAGGAACCGGCGAGTTTTCCGGCGAAGTACCAGGGCACCCGACGGCTGAAGGCATCGGGATTATGGGCGTAGGCGAAGTGGTCAAGAATCATGGCAGTGGCAACGTCAAACAATTCGTTAGCATGCCATTTTGCGCCACAAATCGCACGCCAGGCGCGATCAGTCTAG
>CALKMT010000185.1 GCA_938091715.1 uncultured Litorivicinus sp. | reverse complement strand
GTGCCCCCAAGGGAGGCCTTGACCTCGGCCAGGGCCTCTTTAAAGCGTTGTTCTTCAGCGCTCGGATCGTCGCTTTGGGTGTTGGCAATGGCTGATAGCTCGTGGCTCTCGACCACATGGGCCACCCCCATGCCGACCCCGGCGCTGGCCTTTAAGCCGGCAAATCGTCGGTCATCCCCCAGGGTTTGCCAGCCAAAGGCCTGTTGATCACCCACCGCCTGGGCATGCGCCACGACCGAGGCCAACTGGGCGCTCAAGGTCATCAGCATCGAGACTTCGCTGTCGTCAAAGGCCCGGGGTTCGGTTTGCTGGACGACCAAGACCCCAAGGACCTTACGCTGGTGCATCATGGGCACGCCCAAAAAGGCGTGATACCGCTCTTCGCCGGTCTCGTGCAGGTATTGGTAGTGGGCGTGGCCAGGCGCGTTATCGGTGTTCAGAGTTTCAGCCCGCCCGGCGACCCAACCGATTAGCCCCTGGCCGTAATTCAAGAACGAGCGGCCGACCGAGGCACGGTTCAAACCGTCCGAGGCCATCAGCAAAAAACGCTGACGGCTCTCGTCGTTTAGATAAATACTGCACACCCCGACCTTCATGCTGGCCTTGACCTTGACCACCAGGAACTCCATCGCAGTGTTCAGATCCCGGGCGTTTGAGACGCCCTGGACGATCGAGCGCAGGGTTTCAATCAATGTCGTAGCCCACTCGCGCATCACGCAAGGGCAAAAATTCCAGCAATACCCGGCGGTACACATCGCGTTTGAACGGCACGACCTGGCCTAGGGGATACCACCAGCTGACCCATTCAAAGGCATCGAATTCGGCCTTGGTGCCGGTGTCAAAATGAATCGCATCGTCGTCCGCGACCAGTTGCAGCAAAAACCATTTCTGTTTTTGCCCCACACAGCCCGGTGGCTTGCGGCGAAAGCGTCGCGGCAGGTGATAGCGATACCAGTCCTGAGAGCGCCCCAGGACCCGCACGTGCTCGGGTTTCAGCCCGGTTTCCTCATGCAGCTCACGAAACATCGCCTGTTCAGCGGACTCGCCGTCGTCCACGCCGCCCTGGGGAAATTGCCAGCCCGCATTGCGTGGCCGCTTGCCCCAAAAAACCTGGCCCGATGCGTTGATGACCACCATCCCGACATTCAGACGAAAACCGTCGCCGTCTAACACGTTGAATCTCCCTTAGATGTCCCGCATTCTTTCGCACCTTGGCCCTTAAGTGCAACGGATCGGACATGGACTTAGCAGTATTTGATTTAGACCACACCCTACTACACGACGACAGCGATCGCGGATGGAACCGATTCCTGGTCGATATCGGTGTGGTCAGCGATCAGGAGTTCGCCGACTCCAACGAGCGCTGGTATCAGGAATACACCCGGGGCACTCTGGATATTCGCGAGTACAACCGCTGGGCTTTTCGTCTGCACCGCCAACACGGCAGCGCTCAGGTCACCCAGTGGCGGGATCAATACGTGCGCGAGCGTGTCCCGGCCATGGTGGCCAAACGCACCCCCGAGGTCTTGGAGTGGCACCGCAACCAGGGTCATCGACTGCTGGTGATCACGGCCACCAGTACCTTTATCGCCGGCCCGATCATCGAGCACATCGGCATTCAGGATTATCTGGGTCTGGAAAACGAGATCGTCGATGGCGAGTACACCGGCGAGTTAATCGGCATCCCCACCTTTCAGGCGGGCAAGGTCGAAGCCTTGGCCCAGTGGCGCGCTGCGCAAAGCGAGACCTATGACCGGGTTTGGTTCTACAGCGACAGCCGCAATGATCTACCGTTATTAGAGCAGGCCGATCACCCGGTCGCGGTCGATGCGGATGAGGTGTTAACCGCCCGGGCCACCGAGGCTGGCTGGAAAATCATGAGTTTCAGGGACTAAGCATGCAGGATATCCGGCAAGAATTTGACCAGTACATGGTGCCCAACTATGCGCCGTTCTCGGTCGTGCCCAGCCACGCCGAGGGCGCCTGGGTGCATGACATGGACGGGCGCTCGTACATTGATTTGGCCGGCGGCATTGCCGTCAGTGCGTTAGGTCATTGCCACCCTGGGCTGGTCAAGGCCCTGACCGAGCAGGCCAACCGCCTGTGGCACGTGTCCAACCTGATGACCAACGAGCCGGCGGTCGAGCTGGCTAAATTGTTATGCCAACAAACCTTTGCCGAACGGGTGTTCTTCTCAAACTCCGGGGCCGAGGCCAACGAGGCAGCGCTAAAATTGGCCCGTCGCTATGCCTGGCACCACAAGGGCGAGGGCAAGCACCGCATTTTGGCCTTTGACAACGCCTTTCACGGTCGCACCCTGTTCACCGTGTCCGCCGGCGGTCAGCCCAAATACCAAGAGGGCTTTGGCCCGTGCCCCGAGGGCATCGAGCACCAGCCCTATAACGACATCGAGGCGCTCAAGCGCGCCGGTGGCGATGACTTGTGCGCGATCATTGTCGAGCCCGTGCAGGGCGAGGGCGGCATGACCCCGGCCACCCCAGAATTTTTACAGGCCTGCCGTGCCCTGGCGGATCAACACCAGGCGCTGTTGATCTTTGACGAGGTGCAAAGCGGCGTCGGGCGCAGCGGACAGCTGTACGCCTATCAGCACTATGGGGTGACCCCGGACATCTTATCCAGCGCCAAGGCCCTGGGATGTGGGTTCCCCATGGGGGCTATCCTGACCCGAAGCGAAATCGCCGAGGTCCTCACCCCAGGGACCCATGGCACGACCTCAGGCGGCAATCCCCTGGCCTGTGCGGTGGGCTTGGCGGCGGTCA
>CALKMT010000184.1 GCA_938091715.1 uncultured Litorivicinus sp. | reverse complement strand
GCGCACAGGGCACGGGATTTGCCCACCCCAGGCTCGCCATACACAAAGGCCGACAGTCCGCCACCAAGGACCCAGCGGGCCAGTTCGGTGGGTGCTCCAGGGGGCAGGGTCAAAGGTTGCGACACCGGGGCTATGGGGCGTGCCTGGATGGCCTCCAGGCGCCGTAAGTGAGTGACCTGACCGCCGATCAATAGGTTTGGATACAGTCCGCACGCGGCGCTCCAAGGGGCAGGCGAGGGCTCTATTTTTCCATCCAAGGTCAGCTGGCCCAGCCATAGGTGTTGTTCGATGCAGGGATCGCGAGTCTGATCCGTGGCCTTTAGGATGGCCAATGCCGCCGGCAACAGGTGTTCGCTGTCCCAGCACCCGGTGATGGATTCCAGATCCAAGGTGACTCGGCAGGCCGGATATTTATAGCCGGCTCCCTTGATGGCGGCCCGTAGGCGATCACGAAACGCTGCCTGTTGCGGGTGCCCAAGCACTCGGGTTTCTGGCAAGCCGCCCTGAATTTGTGCCGTTACCCGGGCCGGAGCAAAGCCGCTTGGCTGAATGCATAGGCTAGCGACCCGGGCCAGACTCATTCTTTGTTTAGACGCGCTTCAAGGGCCGCTAGACGAGCTTCGGCTTTTTCCAGTAACAGCGTTTGCGCTTCGAACTCTTCCCGGCTGACCAGATTCAGTTGGGCCAGATTTTGTTGCACCACCGCTTTCATTTGCGCTTGGGCTTGTTCGGACAGTTGACGCACCGGTTCGGGCATCTGGCTCATCATTTGTTGGCTAAGTTGGTGCAGCGTATCCATTGGATTCATGTCATGGCTCCATTGATTAATGCGGAGACTCTAGCATGGCACAGAATGCTTACTGAATAAAAACACAGGTCTGAAGACCCAGCCGGACGCACCAAATTGAGGCGTTCGGCCCCAAAGTACGAGGACTTTTTTGGTGCGCCTGTCTGGTCAAAATGGTTTAGGATATTGGCTCGTCATATCCGAGAGCCCCGTTTTCCGGCAACTCCGCAAGGTTGGCACGGCATTCGCAAAGTCGGTTCTGATGAAATATCGAAAGCCATCCGTTTAGGAGAACATTATGAAACTTGTGACTGCGGTCATTAAGCCCTTCAAGCTTGACGATGTCCGCGAGGCATTGTCCGAGATTGGTATGCAGGGCATCACGGTTACCGAAGTAAAAGGCTTTGGTCGCCAAAAAGGACACACCGAATTGTATCGCGGCGCGGAGTACGTCGTGGACTTCCTTCCCAAGGTCAAGATCGAAGTGGCCATTGACGATGAGCAGGTCGACAGCGTGGTTGAAGCCATCTCAAAGGCGGCCAACACCGGCAAGATCGGCGACGGCAAGATTTTTGTGGTCACCCTAGAGCAAGCCGTCCGGATTCGTACCGGCGAGACTGGCTCAGAAGCCCTGTAACCCCCGGATCCAATTTTAAAGTCCAACCTTGCGGAGAGACTCTCATGGAAAACACTGTGTTAGAGCTGCAGTATGCGCTCGATACCTTCTATTTTTTGATTTGTGGCGCCCTGGTCATGTGGATGGCCGCGGGCTTTGCGATGCTCGAAGCGGGCCTGGTTCGCGCAAAGAACACCACTGAAATTCTGACCAAGAACATTTCCCTGTACGCCATTGCCTGCATCATGTACTTCGTCAGTGGCTACGCCATTATGTACGGTGGCGATTTCTTCTTAAGCTCGATCACGGGTGACGGTTTTACCGGTGAAGCCGAGCCGGCCACCTACGCCCCCTCAGCAGACTTTTTCTTTCAAGTGGTCTTCGTCGCCACCGCCATGTCGATCGTGTCGGGTGCCGTGGCCGAGCGTATGAAGCTGTGGGCATTCCTGATTTTTGCGGTGGTCATGACCGGCTTTATCTATCCCATGGAAGGTAGCTGGACCTGGGGTGGCAACGATGTGTTTGGCATGTACAACCTAGGCGATCTTGGGTTTAGCGACTTTGCTGGCTCTGGCATCGTGCACATGGCCGGTGCTGGCGCGGCTCTGGCGGGTGTCTTGCTGCTAGGTGCGCGTAAGGGCAAATACGGTCCTAACGGTCAGATTAACGCGATTCCCGGTGCCAACCTCCCCTTGGCCACACTGGGTACCTTTATCCTGTGGTTGGGCTGGTTCGGCTTTAACGGTGGATCGGTGTTGGCCACGGCCAGTGTCGAAAGCGCCAACGCGGTAGCAGTGGTCTTTATGAACACCAACGCAGCCGCTGCCGGTGGTGTAGTCGCCGCCCTGTTGACCGCCCGTGCTCTGTTTGGCAAGGCCGACCTGACCATGGCGTTGAACGGCGGTTTGGCCGGTCTGGTTGCGATCACGGCGGAACCTTCTACACCGACCGCACTGCAGGCCCACCTGTTTGGTGCCATGGGCGGTGTGCTGGTGGTGTTTGCCATCCTTGGCCTGGATAAACTGAAAATTGACGATCCGGTCGGTGCTATTTCGGTCCACGGTGTGGTCGGACTGCTAGGTCTGCTATTGGTGCCTTTTACCAACGATGGCGCGAGTTTTTCTGGTCAGTTGATCGGCGCAGCCACCATCTTTGGTTGGGTCTTTATCGCCAGCTTCGTGGTCTGGTATGTGATCAAGATGGTCATGGGTATCCGAGTCTCTGAGGAAGAAGAGTACGAGGGTGTCGATCTGGCCGAATGCGGAATGGAAGCCTATCCCGAGTTCAAAAAATAGGATTCACCGTATCCGCAAAAAGGGGCCTTGATGGCCCCTTTTTGTTGCCTCTAAAAAACGGCATCCCGCGCATCCGATGGTACTCTTTGCGGCCATCTGCCTAGGAAGCCATCATGCACGCCGTATTTCTTGATTTTGCCTCCATGGGGTCCGAGGACCTGGACACCACCGAGTTATCCGCCTGCTTCGAGACTCTGACCCTCTGCCCTGCCACCACGCCTGATGCGGTGGTTCACAACATGGGCGATGCCGAGGTGATGCTGGTCAACAAGGTGCCGATTCGGGCCGAACATTTTGCCGATTTGCCGCATTTAAAGCTGGTTCTGGTCTCGGCCACGGGCACGGACAATGTCGACAAAGCCGCCGCCCAGGCCCATGGCGTCACCGTCTGCAACGTGACGGCTTACGGTACGCCCAGTGTGGCCCAGCACACCCTGATGTTGATGCTGAACCTGGCCACTCGATTTGAGAACTACCGTACCGATGTTCAGGCTGGTGCTTGGTCTGAAAGTGAACGTTTTTGCTTGATGGGGCACCAAGCGATTGAGCTACACGGAAAGACCTTGGGGTTGTTGGGGGCCGGCGAGCTAGGGCAGGCGGTGGCCGACCTGGCCCGGGCCTTTGGTATGCAGGTGTTGATTTGGGACCGGGATGGCAGCGGACGACCCGGCCGGCTTTCGCTGGATGCGTTGTTGCCCCAGGTGGATTTTCTAAGCGTCCACTGCCTGCTGACCGATCAGACGCGAGATCTGATCGGCGCACCCGAGATTGCCAAGATGCGGCCGGGGGCCTTCATTATTAACACCGCCCGGGGTGGCATCGTCAACGAGCAGGCCCTGTTGGCGGGGCTGGACTCGGGACACCTGGGCGGCGCGGGCATGGATGTTCTGACCCAGGAACCGCCGCCGGCGGATCATCCGCTGTTGACGCCCCGGCCGAACCTGATCGTGACCCCGCATTCGGCATGGTTAGCCCGTGAAGCTCGACAAAGAATGGTGGCCATTTTGGCCGATAACGCCCGTGCCTATCAGGAGGGCCAACCCAGGAATGTTGTTGCATGAAAAACTGGATAGGAATTTCCACCCTGTTGTTCAGTGGCGCTTTAGCAGCGGCGGAGTTGCCCAGCTTGACCGATCTGTCGGGCTGGAGCGTGCAGAGTTTTGTCGGTGAAACCCAATACCAGGCAGGGCCTCAGGGACTGACGGGCGAGGCCAACGCCACGGCCTCTGCCCTGGGCGTCGAGCAAACCATACCCGCAGGCAAACGCTTGCTGTGGACCTGGGCGGTGGATCAACTGCCAACCCTGGCAACCGGCGCCGAGCAAACCAAACAGGGCGATGATTTTGGCGCCCGGGTTTATGTCGTGCGCAAGGGGCTGTTTGGCTTACTCAGCACCCAGAGTTTGGTGTATGTCTGGAGCCAGCAGCAGCCCCCGGGAACGCTGTGGGACAGCCCCTACACCTCGAAAGTGAAAATGATGGCGGTCCAGCCTGCGATGGCGACTTTGGGTGAGTGGCATTCGGTCGAACGTGATTTGGCCGCGGACTGGCAGCGTGCCTTTGGGCGTGAACTGGATCAGGTCGATGGCGTGGCGTTGATGGTCGATGCGGATAACAGCCAAACCCAGGCCCGGGCGCGTTTTGGCCAGTTAGTGGTGCGCGAGGGCGTCAGGTAACTCGCGCACCGACGACAGGTGCCAATCCGCTTCAGGGCCCGGCGCGGGTTGGGTCGATATCCAGGCGGTCGCCAGGCCCAAGGCCTTGGCAGCCAGGATATCCTGGTCCCAGTGGTCGCCTACATGCACCGCTTGGGCCGGCGTAAAATCATGCGCCGCCATGGCGGCCTGGAACATTTCCGGATCCGGTTTGCCCCGGGTAAATTGGTCCGCCCGAAACGCCCCACTAAAGTACTCACCCGCCTGACTGGCCAGAATGT
Organism: uncultured Litorivicinus sp.; assembly: GCA_938091715.1. Lineage (GTDB taxonomy): Bacteria > Pseudomonadota > Gammaproteobacteria > Pseudomonadales > Litorivicinaceae > Litorivicinus. The sequence goes on along the minus strand of CALKMT010000184.1, from coordinate 5,812 downwards.
CCGTGGTTCCATTGGTGATGGCAATCAATTGGTAGTGCGTAGCCAGCTCGGCCAGCGCCTCCAGGACCCCGGGCCAAAAATTGACCTGTTGCCTGGCCGTCTGAAAGATTTGGCTGGCCTGATCCGCCAAGGCGTCGGCATTGGGCTGGCCCAAGCGCTGGAACTCGATCGCCAGGGCGTCACGGCGCAGTCGGCGCAAGTTATGGGCCCGAGCCGGGTCCATGGCAATCAATCCCTGGCGCATCTTGGCAAAGCTCTGAACGCTGTGTTGTTCAACAAATGCCGGGCAGTGAGTCCTCAGGTAATCAAACAGTATCTGTTCCGCGCGCCCGATCACCTCGTGGGTGCTCCACAGCGTGTCGTCCAGATCAAAGGTCAGCGTCGTGATCATGTTTTTCTGCGTGCTCTAGGGTGCCCCTGATCGTAGGCCTGGGCCAGGCGGTCAAAATCCAGGTGCGTGTAAATTTGTGTCGTACTCAGATTCTGGTGGCCCAATAACTCCTGTACGGCTCGCAGATCTTGGCAACCCTCCAACATGTGCGTGGCAAACGCATGTCGCAGTTGGTGGGGGTGCAGGGCTTGGGTGCCCAACTTTTGCGCTGCGGCCTGTTTCAGTCGTCGCTGAATCGTGCGCGGTGACAGGGGGCCGTTGGCGGTTACGAATACTTCTGGGGCTGGGTGCGCTGGTCGGACCTTTTGCCAAGCCTGCAGTGCCTCTGCGGCGGGTTGGGTGATGGGCAGCACGCGCTCACGTTGTCCCTTGCCCATGACCCTGATTTGGCCGGCGCGCAGGTCGACATCGAGCCATTTAAGCTGGCACAGCTCGGCCAGGCGCAAGCCGCTGCCGTACAGCAGCTCCCACTGTGCTTGATCACGAATATTCAGCGGGCTGTTGCCGGTGGGTTGCATCAGCGCTTGGGCATCGTCCACAGATAGGCTGTCCGGCAGGGTTTTCACACCCCGCGGTGGGCGCACTCCAACGCTGGGATCAGCGCTCAACCAACCCTGGTTTCGCGCATGCCCAATGGCCGATCGAAGGGCCGATAAACGGCGTGACAGGGTGCGGGCACTGCGCCCTTGGCTGCGCCCCTGGGCCATCCATTGCCGGACGTCAGGTTCGGACAGTTGGGCAATTGGGGCGGCCAAGGTGGCCGCGGGCAGGGTGTTCAGATCTCGACGATAGGCCAACAAGGTATGCGGTGAGCGCGCTTGGGTTTTTTCCCAGTGCGCCAGCCATGCCTCGATCGCCTGGGCCAAGGTCATTTTTGTATGCGCGGCAACAACAGGCCAAGAGCCTCGGCAATGGTGGCCAAAAACAAGGTATCCATGCCACCGTCAAAATGGTGCTGGTTGGCACTGCCCAGCGCCAGGGCGCCGACCGTGGGTTTGCCGATCGCAACCGCAGCGGCACTGCCGACCTCGCGTTCGATGCCAAACAGGCGTTCGGTCAGCGACTCACTGAAACGACCGACCCGTCCCTCTGGGCTTTCGACCAGTTGTTTTACGTCATCCGAGTTGAAATCTTGATGGGGCAAGCGGCGGATAATCCCACGATCTTCGGGCTCGCTAACATCGTCGGCGAGCACCAGGCACACGGTGTCCAGCTCAAAGGCCCGCTGCAGGTGCTCTTCTAAGCAGGCGGACACGCCGTCGAGGTCCTCACACTGCAACAGCGATAAGACCAAGCCTCGGGTGCGCTCAAAGATCCAGGCATTCGAGCGCGCACTGTCGATCATGCGGGCATTTTCCGCGTGGGCCTTTTGCAATTGGGCTCGCAATTGGGCCAGTGCGTGGTGGCTAAGGCTGATCACCCCATTGCCGCTGGGAACTTTGATCTGATCAATTAGACCCGGGTTGCGGCTGAAAAAATCGGGGTTTGCTTTGAGGTAATCAATAACATCTTGATCGGTCATAGCCGTGCGGATCCTTCAAATACAAATTCGCCAGGCCCGGTCATGAAAACCGACTGGCCATCCTGATACTGCAGGGTCAGAGGCCCCTGAGTTAAACGCAAGGTGGCTTCGGATTCAAACCAGCCGTTGCGAACCCCGGCGACCATGGCGGCGCAGGCGCCGGTGCCGCAGGCTTGGGTTTCACCAACCCCGCGCTCGTACACCCGCAGGCGCCCTTCGGTGGGCGATAGGATTTGTAAAAATCCGACATTGACGCCGTCGGGGAAGTAGCCCGATTGCTGGACCGCGGGGCCCAAGCGCTCAATGTCCAACGCATCCACGCTGTCCACAGCGATCACCACATGCGGATTGCCCACGTTGACCAGGCTGCCCTGCAAGGTTTCGTCGGCGATCTGAAGATCATGCAGCGGCGCATCACCGGACAACCCGCTGGCGGGCAATTCTTCGGCGCTGACTTTGGGCTGTCCCATGTCGACGCGAACCGTTTGGTCCGGCAACACCCGCAGCTCTAGAAGGCCGTTGCAGGTCGCCACTTTGATGGGATTCGAGCGGGTTAGCTGTTTTTGCTGGACGAACAAGGCAAAGCAGCGAGCGCCATTGCCACAGTGCTCGACCTCGTTGCCGTCCTGGTTAAAGATTCGGTAGCTGAATTCGGCGTCGGGTCGGGTCGGGGGTTCAACGATCAGCAACTGATCAAAGCCGACACCGGTGTGTCGATCCGACAGCCGGCGCACTTGATCCGAGCGCAACACAATGTTTTGCGAGATGGCGTCAATGATTACGAAATCGTTGCCCAGCCCATGCATTTTGGTGAATTCCAAGCGCATCAGTTCGACCCAACCAAGGATTCGTGGGCCAGCAAGTCCGCATAGGTTTCCCGTCGGCGAACCAGGTGTGCTTGCTCGCCGTCGACTAGAATTTCAGCGGCCCGGGGACGGGTGTTGTAGTTCGAACTCATAACAAAGCTGTAAGCCCCAGCGCTACGCACGGCCAGCAGATCGCCGGGCGCCAGCGACAGGTCCCGATCCTTGCCCAAAAAGTCGCCGCTTTCGCAGACCGGGCCGACCACGTCGTACTGGGCTTGAACGGCCTGCGGTGAAGGCGCCTGCATGACAGGGATAATCCGTTGCCAGGCGCTGTACAGACTGGGACGGATCAAATCGTTCATCGCCCCGTCGACCACGGCAAAGTGCTTGCCATGGTTTTCCTTGAGCAGGTTAACCCGGGTCAACATGACCCCGGCGTTGGCGGCAATCGAGCGGCCGGGCTCAAGAACCAGAGTCAATCCGGTGCCGGCCAGGCGCGCTTTGACCTGGGACAGGTACTCGCTGGGGTGGGGCGGCTCCTCGTCCTGATAGGGCACGCCCAGTCCGCCACCCAAGTCAATGTGATCCAGGGTGATGCCGTGGCTTTTCAGCGCCGCGATGAGCTCGAGCAATTTGTCGAGCGCCTCCATCAAGGGAGTAACGTCGGTTAGCTGTGATCCGATGTGACAGTCAATGCCGGTGATTTTCAGTCCCGGCAATTGAGCGGCGCGGCGATAAACCGCCAGCGCTCGTTCGTGGGCAATACCAAACTTGTTGTCTTTTAGGCCGGTCGAGATATAGGGGTGGGTTTGCGCATCGACATCGGGATTCACCCGGATTGATACCGGGGCTTGCACGCCCATTTGCGAGGCCACCTCGGACAGGGTGTCCAGCTCGGCTTCGGATTCCACATTAAAGCAGTGAATGCCGACCTCTAGTGCGCGACGCATCTCGCCGGGTTGCTTGCCAACACCGCTGAACACGACCTTGCCGGGGTCGCCGCCGGCCATCAGGACGCGCTCCAGCTCGCCTTGGCTGACAATGTCAAAGCCTGCACCGGCGGCGGCCAAGCACTCCAGGACCGCCAAATTCGAGTTGGCCTTCATGCCGTAGCAGACCAGATGGGGGTAATCCGCCAAAGAGTCTGCGTAGGCCTTGAAGTGACGAATCAGCGTCGCCTTGGAGTACACAAACAGAGGAGTTCCGTGTTGCTCGGCCAGTTCGGCCAATGACACGTCCTCGGCCATTAGCTGGCCGGTTTGATAATTAAAGTGATCCACGGGTGTCCTCCTGAGCAGGCTCGGGGAGGTACAGGGGGCCGGTGTTGCCGCAGGCGGTGGTGGCCAGGGCCAGCAATAAACAAATCATTCGCATCGGGACAGTATACCCTTATGCGGCGACGACTCGGTATTGATTCCGGCCGTCGACCTTTGCTTGATACAGCGCCTGGTCGGCCTCCTCGACCAAGCCCCAAGGATCGTCATCTGCCAACGGGATGCAACTGGCAATGCCCATCGACAGTGTGACCTGGGGGCTGACATCCGAGCCAGGGTGGGGGATGGCGGCCTGATTCATTAAGGACTGCAGGCGTTCCACTTGATGCGCGGCATCCTGTGCACTGCTGTTGGCCAGCAGCACGACGAATTCTTCTCCGCCATAGCGCGCTACCAGATCACCCGATCGGTTAAAGGCCTGGTGCAGCAAGGTCGCGACCTGTTTTAAGCAGGCGTCCCCCGCGGGATGACCGAGGCCATCGTTGTATTTTTTGAAATAGTCGATGTCCATCAATACGATGGTCAACATCTGGGCCTCTCGGGCGTGGCGCCGCCACTCCTTGTTGAGTTGCTCATCGAAATGACGGCGGTTGGCCAGTTGGGTCAGTCCATCGGTGCGCACTTGTTGCTCCAGCCTGCGGTGCGCTTGATTCAGTGCGTCTTGGACAGTTAACAGCTCTGCTTCTTTGGCTTGTCGCTTGGCGATTTCTTTTTGCAGTAATTGGTTCACTTCGTTCAGATAGGCCGGGCCACGGGCCTCGGTGGGCTGAACCTTGGGTGTGGCGGCGGGTTGGCTTGGGCGCGCCATCTGCACAGGCCGAGCGGGCGCCTGCCGATCTCGACGCCATAGGATCAGGGTGATCAACCACAGCCCGCCCAGGGCCGCGGCGACGCCCCAGGGCCAGTGAGCGGTGCTGACCGGGGTCTCCAGTCTAAATTGTGCGTCGATGCGCTGTTTGACGACAGGTTTCAAGCTGGCGACTGCGCGGCTTAGCTTGGCCTTGTCCGGGAAGTCAGGCGCGGAAAACAGCCCCATGTCCATGGTCGAATGCCCGGTGCTCAGGCGCAGTCCATGGAGTTGTAGCCGAGTCATGGCGGCGGACAGGTTGGCCAGCGTATCCACATAGGCATCGATCTCGCCATCGATGACTCGTAGCAAGCCCTGTTCGGTAGAGGGGTAACTAAACCAAGTGGCATCAGGGGTTTGTGTGCTCAGTTGGGTGGCCCACTGGCTGGCTTCTGGCCGCCCGATACGCCCGGTCAACTGGTCCACTGGAAAGTCCTGACGGGACACCCACCCCGTTTTCAATTCCACCAGGGCGGCGGCAGAAGAGCTGACTTCGCCCCACCCTAGAGACTGAGTTTGTGCGACCTGTCGTTTGAGGGTTTTTGGCTCGTCGGCCCATCGAATCGTCAGGGGTTGGCCAAGGGGTTCGGCCAAAGCCTGGGCGACGTCCGGAGCCAGCAGGACAGACACGGTGTCTCGTTGGTCCACCCATAGCGGCGTGGCGGATGCAAAGGGCATCCACAGGATTGCTATCCACCACGCGCGCATTCTAGGGCGTCAGCTGTTGATTCAACGCCACTAAATCGTCGTCGTTCAAGTCGCCGCGCAGTTGCTCGAGTTGCAGGACCAGCAAGGCATGCTGGTGGCGGGATTGAGCGAAATCGCTTTGCGCCGAGAACAAATCACTCTGAGCGTTAAGAACATCGATGATGTCTCCACTGCCCACTTCAAACGCGGCCTCGGTGGCCTCGACGGCGGTTTCTGCCGACTTGATTGACTGAGCTTGAGCTGAAACCGTCTTGGCCTGGGTGC